>DATFZA010000769.1:0-7128 GCA_035314765.1 Bryobacteraceae bacterium | reverse complement strand
AGATCAGGATATTTTCCGCGGCACACCCGAAAAACACGCATCTACGCAAAGATAGCGTATTTGATTTGATTTAGCACAGTCTCAACGGCGTGAAATCCTTCGGGCGTGTCGACTAATTTGATAGGGGGGCGATTGCCGGTCCGAATGTTCGGTTCGTGCAACCACTCTGAAGCCTTCTGATCATCGTCGAAAGCGTCCGTGGCAATCTCCAAAATTCTCTCTTCAGGCGTCCGCATATCAGGTTCTGGGGCTCTCTGCAGTTTGGCGCCGCCGGTTGGTGAAGACATCAGCGTTATCCTCTTACAAGCCGCTAGTAGGGTTTGCTTAGAAGTCAATCATACACTACGCTCACCTCAAACCAGTCGTTTTTTCCTGCGCCTTAGACAGTAAGCCGCCTTCCTCCTTAAGTTAAGTTACGTACTTTCAATAACATAATCCAACGTACCGTCAATGAACCCAAAATACGCCCAAGTCCTAGAACTGCAACCGTCTGACCAGACGTGGCGGAGCGAACAGAGGGGTGCTAACGGATTGTAAATCTCGTCCTTCATTGCTGTTCGGCGACTAACTCTAGAACCTTTAGTACTTCAAACGCGGAAGAGCACGAATCTACGACCTTTGTTTGATTAGAGTGCTTACATGATCCCTGCCACCCAGACTGGTGTTTCTTGACCAAGCCGCTGGCCTTGTTCCGCACAAAGGGCCTGCGCCCCCGATCACTCGCCAACGCGCCGGAACTTGTGTCGCCGATCCCCTCACTGACGTTCGGGGCTGGACGGGGGCTGAAGGGACAGGACCATAGCGAATGCGTTGTTGACCCAAATCTAAGCTAGCTTGCGGCGGCTGCGGGAAGCCGGTTTGTGGCCGGGATGTCTGTTTTTCGCATCAGCGCCTCGACCCTCACGCCGATCTCTTGGCTTCGTTTTGCAATTTCTCGTGGTGAAGCAAGCAAAGGAGTTCTGCCGGCTTCGCGGGGGAGCATGCGGTGCAGGGTTCGATCGGTCTGGAGAGCTTTTAGCTCTTTCAGGGCGCGGTGGAAGGTGCGCTCGATGCGGGTCTTGTGACGGGCCAGGCGCTCGTACTGGGGGTCGAGCAGGTCGAGCGTGGATTCGAGGATGCGGATGCGGCGGAGGTTCCAGGCAGCGGTGACGATCTCGTCGAATAGGGTTTGCTGGATTGCGCCGCGGGGGTTGATTTCCGTCTGGTAGCCGGCCAGCATTTCTTCGAATTCTTCACGGTCTTCTGGTTTAATGGCCAAATGCTTGGCCGTGAGGCCGTGCTTACGGGCGTTTTGCGAGCTGGCCGCTTTGCCGTCTTCAGTGCGCGGGCCGGTGCTGAATTGCGCGTTGGCGCGGTTGGTCTCGATTTTGAGTTCAGGGGACATGGATAATGGCGGTCCTTTCGAGATCAATATAGCTTACGAGACGGGAGGTTTTTGAGGATCTTTTTTGTAAGTGAAGCAAATAGAGCAGATCTAGGTACGGAAGTGCTGTGACTGAGAAAAGCCTCCGCTACGCTCGGAGGCGTTTTCGCATATAGTAATAGGGACGTAATCTCGGAAGGCGGAGGTCTTATGCGTCAGCTTGCCTTGTTCGTTTTCATCGGTCTGGCTTGGGGCGACAACCCCGCGCCCACAGCCCGCGACGCCTACGTGCAGGAGAACGCCCAAGGCACGCGGGTTCGAAGCGCCCGGCTGAAAGACACCCTCCAGGTCGAGGTATGCAAAACGGACTACGATGCGTTCGCGAAAGCCCAGGACCCGCCGCCAGCGCTGTCGCTTTACTTTGACGGTCTACTGATGAAGGGACTGCCAGCGGTGCGGCCGCAGCCGCTGCCGGAGCCAAAGGTCGATCCCAACCAAACTGTCAAGACGGATACGGCGTGCTCGGGTACGTCGCGATCGCAAATCGAGGTTGCGGCAAAGGCGGCTTCCGAAAAGGATGCGGACGCCAAAGCGGCAGCAGCCAAGCTTGCGGCCGAAACGGACACGACGAAAAAGAAGCCGTTGGAAGAGGAGGCCAGCGCAAAGTCCGCTGCCGCGGAGGCGGCGAAAGAGGCGTTGAGCGAAGCTAAAGCGGCAGCCAATGCAAGATACGTCCTCAAATACTACTTGGATGCGCAATACGCCGCGAAGGCGGATATGAAAGATCCCTGGCTGCGGTTGCTCGAACGGCCGTGGGAGAGCAGGCCGGTGGAGGTATCGCTGGGGGCTGCGAACGGAATCCCCGGAGCCAGTGACGCGAGTATCGATTTTGAACGGCTCAACTTGTGGTGGCTGGCGGGTTGGGCTGTGGTGTTTATTGTCGCCCTCTGGCTTTTCGCCGGCTATGCGAGAACGACGAATATTATCCGCGATTCCGGTCAACTTCCGGCCAACGTCCCGGCGGGAACGATGAAGGCCTACAGCTTGGCGCGCACTCAAATGGCCATCTGGACGTTCTTGGTCGCCGGCGCGCTGGCGTTTATCTTCATGGTCACGTGGAATGAGAATACGGTTAGTCCCGGCATCCTGGTGCTGCTCGGAGTGTCCTTCGGCACGACGATATTGGCTTCGGTGGTCGACGGAGACGATCCGCCCACTCCCACGAGCGGCTCTTTCCGCAAAGACCTGATTGAGGGACAGGGTCCGGAATTTCACCGCTACCAGATGGCGCTGTTCACGGTGATCCTGGCCGTGATCTTCGTAGTCAAGACCGCCAGCGGACTCGCCATGCCTGAATTCGACAGCACGCTTCTGGGTTTGATGGGGATCAGCTCCGGAACGTACCTGGGTTTCAAGCTTCAAGGCAAGTAGCGGTGGGTGCCGCCGTAATGGACTCAACCAAACTTTCTCAGAGCCCGCTATACCCGCTCCGGCGTCATTTTCGCTTCGTCGTTAACGGCGTTCGCCATATGCAGCAAATCGCCCGGGCCCGGCGCCAGGAATGCCTCCACCACGCGCGGGTCGAATTGTTTTCCTGCCTCCCGCCGCAACTCTTCCATCGCTTCTGTGAGCGACAACGCCTTCCGGTATGGCCGGTCGTGGACCATGGCGTCAAAGGCGTCCGCCACCGCCACTATCCGTCCTTCAATCGGGATATCTTCGCCCGCTAAACTCGGCGCAGGCCCGTGTCCATCGAAACGGTGGTGATGCGTCAGCGCGATCGTCTCGGCAACCCGCAGAATCAGAAAACGGCTTCCCGCGAGAATGTTTGCGCCCAAGGTGGTGTGCGTGCGCATCAAGCTTCTCTCGCCCGCGGTCAACGGCCCCGGCTTGTGCAAGATAGAATCCGGGATGCCGATCTTACCGATGTCGTGAAATCGAGCGGCCAGGCCGATCACCCGAGCTTCCTCGGCCGGCAAGCCTAACGCCAAGGCTACTCGCTCGCTCAGCGACCCGACGCGCCGCGTGTGCGCGCCGGTATCGTCGTCCCGATACTCGCTAGCCAGCGCCAGCCGTTCCAGAATTTCCGCTTGCGCCTCTTCCAGGTCGTTGGTCCGCTGCCGGACCCGCTCCTCCAGCCGGTGATTCTGATCGTGCAGTTGTTTATGAAGGTTGCGCGTCTCGAGCAGGTTACGAATCCTGAGCACCACCTCCGTGATATCGAAGGGCTTGGTTAGAAAGTCGAGAGCGCCCAGGGACAACGCGCGTTGCTTGGCCTCCGGCGAGATGTCCGCCGTCAACACCAGAATCGGCAGATACATGTCCGGCGCCAGTCGGTCAACGAATTGCTTCATTACCGCATAGCCATCCAAATACGGCATGGAGAGATCGAGCAATACCAGGTCCGGACCGAACTCCTCAAAAATAGCCGCCGCCCGGCGGGAATCGTTCGTGCTCCGGTAGTGCTGAAAGCCCACCTCCGCCAGCACCCGCTCCAGCAATTGCGTGTTCGCCGGTTCGTCGTCGACGATGAGGATCCGGCAGTGGCTTAGATCCTCACACAAGTACTTCATGTTTCAGAAATCCTTCCACTGCCCTCAATAGCTTTTGCACGTCAATCGGCTTGGTCATGTAACAAGAGGCGCCCGCTTCCCACATCCGCTGTTCCTGGTGCACGGTCGCATCCGCGCTGACCACCATCACCGGGATCGCCGCTGTCGCCGGGTTCGCCTTCAATCTAGACAACACCTCCCGCCCGTCCAGATCGGGAAGATGGATATCCAGCAGGATGAGCTGCGGCATGTGTTCGCCGGCCAGCTTTAGACCCTCCGCTCCTTCCAGCGCGGAAATTAGCCGGACCCCCGGAAGACTGGCGAATATCTGTTCAATCAAGCGCAAGTTCGACGGGTTGTCTTCAATGCAGAGCACCTTGGGCAACTGGACTGTCTGCACAGCATCCGCCGCCGCGGCCAGCTCCTTGGAAAAGTCGATGCCGGCGTCGGGCGCTTCGGCCTTCGGGAGTTCCACCCAGAACATGGTGCCCGCGCCTACCTGGCTCTCGATGCCGATCGTGCCCCCCATCAGCTCTACCAGGCGCTTTGACAGAGCCAGTCCGATGCCCGTTCCTTCTACTTCGGTTTGTTCCGCGCCCAGCCGTTCGAAGGGCTGGAACAGCCGCGGAATCTTTTCCGCGGAAATACCCTCGCCCGTATCGCTGATGCGAATGCGAACTCGTCCCTGCCCGTTGTCTTCGGTCGAAACAATCACCGTGCCGCTCGTCCGGTTGTACTTGATGGCGTTGGTTAACAAGTTGAGCAATACCTGCTTCAGCCGCTGATGGTCCGCCTGCGCGAATAAAATGCTCCGCGCGGAGTCGTCCAGTACGCGAATTTGCCGGGCGCTGGCTTGTGTCCGGACCATCGCCACCGCTTCTTGCATCAACATCGGCAATTGCACTGGCTCCAGCGACAGCGAGAGGCGGCCGGCCTCGATGCGGGAAATCTCCAGCAGTTCGTTGATCAGGCTGAGCAGGTGCCGCCCCGCCTTGAGAATCTGTCCGACGCTTTCCTGATTCTTCTGTTCCAGCCCCGCCATTTCCAGCAGTTGCGCAAATCCGAGAATCGCGTTCAGCGGAGTTCTCAGTTCGTGACTCATGCGCGACAAATAATCGCTCTTGGCCCGATTGGCGCGCTCAGCCTCCTCCTTGGCCCGGCTCAGCATCCGTTCGTTCTGCTCCAGCTCCTGCGCTTGCATCTCCGCTTTCCGAAGCATGGCTTCGAGCTGCGCCTGGCTCTCCCGCACCGCTTTTTCGGCGCGTTCCCGTTCCGACACAATCAACTTGCTCATCAGCAGCCACACCCCACCCAGCCCGCCGAGAAAACCGAAAGCCAGCGTGCCAAAGAGGATGATGTTGCTCTGATGCTGCGCTTGCTCGGCGCCGGAATACGCCTGCTGCATCCGGCGATCCTGTTCCTTCAGCACTTCGTTGAGAACCGCGCGGATGTCGCCAGCCGCCTGGTTGGCCTTGGCAACTGTGTCCGGAGGAATGCCGGGATCCTGATCGGGCGCGGCCGCATACTGCCTCGATTCCGCCAGAACGTCCAATTCCCGCTCAATCAAAGGCTCCAACCGGCGCACCCGCTGCGCCTGGTCCCGATCGTGCGGGAATTGCCGCTGCAAGAGACTTAAGGAGTCCGGGAGAGCCCCCACAACCTTCTTGTAGCCTGCCGCTGAATAGTCCCGGATCACGGCATCGGCGTTGAGCAGTTGATCTTGCAGACCCTCGATTTTGGAATGGACCTGGATGGTCTGGTATAGCTCATAATCCGCCGACCGCCGCTCGGCGAAGAAAGCGCGCGTGAATAAGGTCAGGGCGCAAAGTGCGACCAGCGGTAGCGCGATCATCCCCAGGCCGCCCAGCCGGGCCTGGAGATCGCTCCACCACCTCCCACTCCACCGCATGCTCATACTCCTGAAAGTAGATCGGCTATCCTGTTGAAATCTTTAGGTATCACAATCAGCCCCAATCCACTTTCCGCAATTGGGTAGACTAAAGAGAAACCTGCACAGGAGACTTGAGACCCGATGCAAACACTTACCGGCTTCACTGAGCGCATTGCGCGCATCAGTGAATCTTCGACCATGAAAGTTTCGGCCGAATGCGACCGCATGCGCCGTGAAGGAATTGACGTGGTCGATTTCGGCGCGGGCGAGCCCGACTTCCCCACTCCCGACAACATCAAACGCGCCGCCATCGCCGCCATCGATGCCAATTTCACCAAGTACACTCCCGCATCGGGTGTGCTCGAACTCAAGAAAGCCGCCTGCGACCGCCATCGCGAAGACTACGGAACCAACTACGCGCCCAACGAATGCATGATCACCGTCGGCGGCAAGCACGCCATCTTCAACCTGATCGAAGTCTTGGTGCAGCATGGCGACGAAGTCATCATTCCCGTCCCCTACTGGGTCACCTATAAAGATGTCGTCAATTTCGCCGGCGGCAAGTGCGTGTTCGTGCCCACGCAAGAAGAGAACGGCTTTGCCTTCACCGCCGAAACCATCGAGCCCTACATCACGGATAGAACCAGGCTGCTGATCGTCAACTCGCCCAACAACCCCAGCGGGTCGGTGCTCAGCGCGGATGAGTTTCAGCGCATTTACCACCTGGCCGTCAAACGCGGCGTGCGCATCATGACCGATGAATGCTACTGCCGTTTTCTGTATGAAAGCGATCCGTTCTCCATCGCCGCCATGCCGAACGCCAAGGAAAACGTGGTCGTCGCCGGGTCGTTATCGAAGACCTATTCCATGACCGGCTGGCGCATCGGCTTTGCGCTGGCGCCCAAGCCGCTGATCGACGCCATGGGCAAACTGCAAAGTCATTCGACCTCCAACCCCACCTCCATCGCGCAAAAAGCGGCCATCGAAGCCCTGCGCGGCCCGCAGGATTCCATCAAAGTGATGCTGGCCGAATACCGCAAGCGGCGCGACTATGTGGTCCAGCGCTTGCGCGCCATGCCGGGCGTTACCATCGCCGAGCCCAAGGGCGCATTTTACGCCTTTCCCAATATCTCGGTTGGATTCGGAAACGGGATTGATTCAGCCTTGAAGTTCTCTGAGCGTCTCCTTTCTGAAGCGCATGTCGCAGTGGTTCCCGGCGAAGCGTTCGGAACCTGCGAGCACGTCCGTATCTCCTACGCCACTTCCATGAAGGAATTGGAGCGCGGCCTCGATCGCATTCGAGAATTTGTCGGGGAGCAAAA
>DATFZA010000768.1:0-4398 GCA_035314765.1 Bryobacteraceae bacterium | reverse complement strand
CTGCCACGCGAGGCCTTCAACTGGTATATCGACCTGCGCAAATATGGCAGTGTGCCACACGCCGGATTTGGCATGGGCATTGAGCGGTTTGTGTCGTGGATGTGCGGGCTGGAACATATCCGCGAGACCATTGCCTTTCCGCGCATGCTGTACCGGACCCGGCCATGACCCTGAAACAACCAATTCATGACGAGTCCTCAGTAGGTGGGGCGGCCCCCCCGGTCCGCGCGGGACGCCCTCGTCCCGCCGCGAAGCGATCGTGAACATGAAGCCTTCCCACATCGCCCTGATTGGCGCGCCCATGGATCTCGGCGCCGGGCGCCGCGGCGTCGACATGGGACCCTCCGCGCTCCGCGTGGCGAACCTGAACGGACGCTTAAAGGACTTGGGGTATGAGGTCGAGGATCTCGGCAACGTCCCGGTGGTGCAACCCGAGACCGAGCCGGCAGGCAATGCCCGTGCCAAGTATCTTCCGCAAATTACCGCGACGTGCGTGCAAGTGGCGGACCTCGTCAGGCAATCGCTGAACGACGGCAAGTTTCCGATGGTATTGGGCGGCGATCATTCCATTGCCGTGGGCACCGTGTCGGGAGTTTCAAAACACTTCCACGATCGAAGTGAGTCCATCGGTCTCTTGTGGATCGACGCGCACGCCGACATGAACACTCCCGAGAGCAGCCCGAGCGGCAATATCCACGGCATGCCGCTGGCCTGCTGTGCCGGCTTTGGACCGGAAGAACTGACACACATTTACGGCTTTGCGCCGAAAGTGAATCCGCATAACACCGTGATGATCGGTATCCGGTCGGTGGACGAGTTGGAGCGCGGCGTAGTGCACAAATCCGGTGTGCGGGCGTTCACCATGCGCGACATCGATGAGCGGGGCATGCAGTCGGTAATGCAGGAAGCGGTCCGCATCGCATCGGCGGGAACGGCGGGCTTCCATGTTTCGCTAGACATGGATTCCGTCGATCCGCAGGAAGCGCCAGGCGTGGGAACGCCGGTCAAAGGCGGTATCACTTACCGCGAAGCGCACCTGGCCATGGAGCTGCTTTGCGATTGCGGGTTGGTGACTTCGCTTGAGGTGGTTGAGGTAAATCCGGTGATCGATGATGCGAACCGGACGGCGCTCTTAGCCGTCGAACTGGTAATGTCGGCAATGGGAAAACGGATTTTATGAAGACGCGAGTGGCGGTTCTCTATGGCGGACGCACCGGCGAGCACGAGGTTTCGCTGCGTTCGGCGCAGTCCATCATGGACAATTTGGATCCCGAGAAATACAAAATCCTTCATTACCTCATTTCGAAGCAAGGCAAGTGGAGTCCGCGGCCGATCGCGCCGGAACCGGGCGCCAATGCGGAAATCGACGTGGTGATTCCGGTGTTGCATGGGACCTTCGGCGAAGACGGCACCGTGCAAGGGCTGCTCGAGTTGGCGGATTTGCCCTACGTCGGAGCGGGCGTGCTCGGGTCCGCGGTCTCCATGGATAAAGAAGTGATGAAGCGGCTGGCGCACGAACGCGGGCTGCCGGTTGCGCCTTATATCGTGTTGCATGCTTCCGAACTCGGCGATCTCGAAGACATTTGCCGCAAGCTGGAGTTCCCGGTGTTCGTAAAGCCCGCGAATCTCGGCTCGTCGGTAGGGATTTCCAAAGCCAAAAACTGCGTGGAACTGAAAGCCGCTTTAGATTTGGCGGCGAAGTACGATCGCAAGATCGTGGTGGAGCGCGGAATCATCGGACGCGAATTTGAGTGCGCGGTGTTGGGCAACGATCAACCTGTCGCCGCCACGCCCTGCGAGATCATTCCGTCGCGGGAGTTCTACGATTACGACGACAAGTACGTTTTGGATGCGGCGAAGACGATTATTCCGGCCAACCTGACGCCCGAACAAACCGCTGAAATGCAGCGCCTGGCCGTGCGGTGTTACCGGGCGGTGGAATGCGAAGGGCTGGGGCGCGTGGACTTTCTACTGGAAGCATCCACCGGTCAGTTCTACATAAACGAGATCAACACCATGCCCGGATTCACGTCTATCAGTATGTATCCGAAGATGTGGGAATATTGCGGCCTTCCCATGCCGAAGCTGCTCGACCGCCTGATTGAGCTGGCGCTGGAACGCCATGAACGTAAGAAGAATCTGCTGTACTCCCGATAATGCTGTTGCTCCCGGTCTTACTTGCGATGCCCCTTGCGTTTGCCGATACCGCTGGCACGGTTGACGTGGAAAAAGCGCTGAAACAGTTCATTGACGTTTTTTCCGTGATCCAGCAGAACGCCGCGGATCCGGTGAATTCCGAGCAGGCGATGTATCAGGGAAGTATTCCCGGCATGCTGCGCAAGTTGGATCCTCACTCGGTCTTCTTTGACCCGCAGCAGTTTGAGCAGTTGAAGGAGATGGAGAAGTCGGAATCGAAGGGTTTCGGCACCATTCTCTCCATCACGCCTGGACGCATCGTCGTTTTGCAGGCGATGCCCGGCTCGCCGTCGGCGAAATCGGGGCTGGCGCCGGGGGATGAGATACTCGCGGTGAATAACGTTGCGCTGGGCCGGCTGGAGTTCGACCAGATCGTCGGCTATCTCTCGGAGGCGCGTCAGCACCAGGCGGCGCTGGTGGTTCGGCGTCCGGGCAACGTGCGCTTGTTCAACTTTGTGCTGGATCCGGCGGTGCTCGATGCGCCTAGCGTGGACCGGGCGTTTTTCTTGGCAAACGGCGCAGGCTATATTCGGATAAACAGTTTCGATACGCAGACCGCCAAGCAATTCAAAGCCGCGCTCGACAAGCTGGACGCATCGAAACTCACCGGCCTGGTGATCGATTTTCGAAGTAATCCCGGTGGAGTGGTGCAGACGGCGCTGGAATGCGCGGCGCTGTTTCTCGATTCCGGCCAGCGCGTTGTAAGCGTGAGAGGGCGCAATCTAAAATCGGAAGATGTGGATGTGCCGAAGGATGCGGTCCCCTATACCTTTCCGGTAGCGATTCTGGTGGGCGGCAAGACCGCCAGCGCCGCCGAAATCTTCACCGGCGCCATGCAAGACCACGACCGGGCTACGGTGCTGGGCGAACCGACGTACGGCAAAGGATTGGTGCAGAACGTTTTTCCGCTCTCCGGCAATACGGCATTGGCGCTCACCACGGCGTTTTATTACACTCCGAGCGGGCGATCGATCCAGAAGCCGCTGCAATCCGGACAACTAGTGTTTGAAACTACGCGCAAGGAATACAAAACGGACAAAGGGCGAACTGTTTTGGGCGGCGGCGGCATCCAGCCCGATATCCTGGTTGGGCCGGAAGCGCCGACGCGGCTGAAGGTTGCTCTGGAATCGAGCGGTTCCCTCACCGCCTTTGCCACCGAGTACATCCAGAAGAACAAGGTGGATGCTTCGTTTGTAGTCACCTCCTCGATTCTGGACGATTTTCATGTGTTTGTATCGCAGCGCGGAATTCAGCCGCCGGTAGGAGAATGGCTGCAGGAAAGCGACTACATACGGAGCCGTCTGGAGCAGGAAATCCTGAACCAGGGCGTGGGCGTGGAGTATGGAGACCAGGTCGAGATGCGGCGCGACCCAGTCGTCCGCGCGGCGCTGAAAAGCCTGGGGCGGCCGGTCAACTAAGCGCATGTCATGAGACGACCTATTCAACCGCTCCCTGACGGTCGCGGCTCGGAAGGCGTGACCGAGCCGGTCGCGGCTCGGAAGGCGTGACCGAGCCGCGACCGTTAGGTAGCGGTCCCGAGGTAACGGCAAGGTTGTTTCATGACGGGTCCTAACGTTCGGCGACTGGTAAAGCTCGGGGCGACCTATCCAATCGCGCACGGATCGCGTGCCACAGCAGCGGCAAAATCGATACAAAGACCACCAGCAGCACGAACTTCTCAAAGTTCCGGCGAACTAGCGGTATGCCGCCCAGCAGGTAGCCCAGAATGGTCATCGAGAAAACCCAACCAGCACCACCGAAAATATCAAAGGCCAAAAAGCGCGAATAACGCATCTTGGCCACGCCTGCCACAAATGGCGCGAAAGTCCGGATAATCGGAACAAACTTGGCGTAGATGATCGTCTTGCCGCCATGTTTTTCATAAAATAGCGAAGTGCGGTGCAGATATTCCTGTTTGAAGAATCGGGAGTCCGGACGGCTGAAGATAGCTGGTCCCGTACGCCGGCCGATCAGATAACCCGACCAGTCCCCCAGCATGCACGCCGCGAACAGAAGACCCATGATGACGGCGATGTTGAGTTGACCGGCGCCGGCCACTACGCCGATAGTGAAGAGCAGAGAATCGCCTGGCAGCACAAAGCCCACCAGCAGGCCCGTTTCCGCGAACACAATTCCCGCCAGCATGGCGTAGCCATACCAGCCCGTGATCACGGTGGAGAGTAGATGGATCAAACGCTCCGG
>DATFZA010000767.1:0-6554 GCA_035314765.1 Bryobacteraceae bacterium | reverse complement strand
TGGCGGAGTCTGAAGGGGAGCAATCCTTAAAGCGGACGCTGGGTCCAGGCTCGTTGATTGCGCTCGGAATCGGCGCGATCATCGGCGCGGGTATTTTCACGCTCACCGGCGTCACCGCAGCCGAACACGCCGGACCAGCGATTGTTCTTTCGTTTATTGGAGCGGCCATCGGCTGCGCATTCGCGGGTTTGTGCTATAGCGAATTCTCCACCATGATTCCGATCGCCGGCAGCGCCTACACGTATACGTACGCGACCATGGGCGAGCTGCTGGCGTGGATTATCGGATGGGATCTGGTGCTCGAATACGCAGTGGGCGCAGCCACCGTGTCCATCGGATGGTCGCAGACGCTGGTGGCGCTGCTGCACAATCTCGGTATCGATCTGCCGCTGGCGCTGGTGGCGTCGCCGTTCCAGCCGGTGGCGCTCGGGGACGGCACGACGGCGTACGGGGTAATCAATCTTCCGGCGGTACTGATCGTCGGACTGATTACGGCGATTCTGATTGTCGGAATCGGAGAGTCGGCGACCGCCAACTCGATCATAGTCGTACTAAAGGTCACCGTCGTGGTGGTCTTTATCGCTATCGGGTGGGGCTTTATCAAACCGGCTAACCATGTCCCGTTTATCCCGCCGAACACGGGCACGTTCGGTGCATTCGGCTGGAGCGGCATTTTGAAGGGCGCCGGGGTCATCTTTTTCGCGTATATTGGGTTCGACGCGGTATCGACGGCGGCGCAAGAGACCAAGAAGCCCCAGCGCGACATGCCCATCGGCATCATCGGCTCTCTGGTCGTCTGTACCATCCTCTTCATTCTGTATTCGTACGTGCTTACCGGCCTGGTGCCGTATAAGCAACTGGGCGTGGCGGCGCCGTTGTCGCTGGCCCTCGAGAAGATGCCTTATCCGTGGCTGAGTTTGGCGATGAATCTCGCGGTGCTGGCGGGCCTGACGTCGGTGATGTTGGTCATGTTATTGGGGCAATCGCGCGTGTTCTTCTCGATGTCCTGCGACGGGCTGCTGCCGAAGCTGTTCAGCGAAGTGCATCCGAAGTTCCGGACGCCCTGGAAATCGAATCTGCTGCTGATGGTTTTCGTCGGACTATTCTCCGCGTTCGCTCCGATTAGCGTGGTGGGCGAAATGACGAGCATCGGCACGTTGATGGCGTTTGTGCTGGTGTGTGGTGGAATCCTGATCATGCGTAAGACGCATCCCAACACGCCGCGGCCCTTTCGTACGCCGCTGGTCCCGCTGGTGCCCGTCCTCGGAATTTTGTGCAACTTCGTTTTGATGCTGGGCCTGGGCTGGAGCAACTGGACGCGCCTGGTGGTGTGGATGGCGATCGGTATGGCTATCTATTTCGGGTACAGCCGGCATCGCAGCAAACTGCCGCAACCGGAGTAAATGAACTTCCGCGAGCGCTAAATCGTATAACATGGCAGGCGGGCATATGATTGGTCATATCAAGATTCTGGGTTGGATTCACGTCATTTTTGGCGTTCTCGGGATCGCGGCGGGGTTGGTGGTCTTCACGATTCTGGGCGGGATAGCCGGGCTGGTGGGCATTTCGGGCGACTCGGACGGCCGGGTAGCTGCACCCATACTGGTCTTGATTGGCGGATTCGTTTTGATGATTTTGATCGTGCTGTCCGTGCCAGGATTGATTGGCGGAGTAGGCCTGCTTTACTTCAAGCCCTGGGCGCGGATACTGATGATCGTGCTGTCGGCGCTGCACATCCTCAATATTCCGATCGGAACGATTCTGGGAGTCTATGGATTGTGGGCGCTGGTGAACCCGGAGACGGAAGCGCTTTTTGCCAACCGCGGCGTGCTGCCTTACGTGCCGCCAGTTCCGGTGCAGGCCCAATATCCGCAACCGCCATATCAGCCCCCGCCGGGTCCGCAGTAGGCTCTAGAGTTCGCCTGCGCTGGTGGTGGCGATAGGCGCGGTCTCGACGACTCGCACCGCGACCGCGGATGCGCCGCTGGAGCGAACTTTCGCCGCGATCCGATTGGCATCCGAGAAGCTGTTATATGCGCCGACCACGACGCGCCAGATGACTGGCTTTCCGGGACGGGCGACGATGCGAGCGGCGGAAGCACCATTAGAGGCGATCGACTGGTCCATCTTTTGCCGCATTCTCTCCGCGTTGTTCCGATCCTGATAAGCGCCGACTTGAACGGCAAAGGCGGCGGCCGCGGCGGCTTGGGTGGGCTCCGGAATTTCCACTTCACTCAGTTGTTCCAGGTTGGCGCGCATGACTTCGCTAATTAAGATGGACGCGACGGATGGAGTTTCAAACGGCAAAGCGCCTTGGAGAACTTCCACGCGGACCGGCGCGGTGCCCGGATCGAGGACGTCAATGGCCCGGGCGGCGGCGCGCGAGAGATCGATAACGCGTCCGTCGATGAACGGGCCGCGATCGGTAATCCGCACATCGATGACTTTGCCGTTCTTGAGGTTGGTCACCCGAACCCAGGATCCCAGCGGCAAGGTTTTGTGAGCCGCCGTGATCTGTTCCATGTCGTAGACGCTTCCGTCGGCGGCAACCCGGCCGTGGAATGGATAACCGTACCAGCTGGCAAAACCGAACTCAGCGGAAAAACACGCCAGTGGCGCGAACGCAAGGAGAACCGCGGTTAACCAACGCATCTCTGCTTTGATCGGCAGAACGAGCCCAAAGCTACGTAGTTGGCGCAACATTAACAGAGCCTGAGTGAGAAGTCCATTATACGAGTAGCGGAAGCGGTGGAAAGATCTCACTTAGAAAGCGGCGGGCTGTGTAAGATACATTACAGTGTTGCCTGGCGCCTGAGCGTATGCTGCATCGCGTGCGAAAACCTGCCATCATGCCAGGCGCCCAGGGGACACAGCTACGATAAATTTGATTGAGGGAGTTCTGACTCGGGCCCGCTGTGTCCCCATCCGCGCCGCGAATTCGCCGGTTTTCACTCTTCTGCCCCACAAGAAACTAAGCTAACGCACAAAGTATCCGGTCTTGGAGCGCGCCGCCAGACCTGGACGTTTTACGCGGAGCGAAATCTTGCGGAAGGATGAGTCCTTGGCGGAGTTGGTCGAGTAGTAGCCGATCTCATACGATGATCGCAGTTCCTCGCCGATCTGCCGAAAAAAGTCGCTTAGATCGCCTTTCGCAGCGTCAAACGCCCGTGCACCTGTTTCGAGCGCCAGGCGGTCCATCACCCGGATGCCATATTTGTTGCGCGCCGTGAGCTTTCCTTTCCGGGTCTCGGTATAGCGAATGCCATACAGCAGCACATCGGCGCTTTGCGCGGATTCAATGGCGTCGAGCATGTGGTGGGCGCTGGCGTTGTCTTCGCCGTCGCTGAAGATCACCAGGGCGCGGCGTCCCTTATCCACCGACACCAGTTTTTCGGTGACGCCGTAGTAGATGGAGTCGTAGAAAGCCGTTCCGCCTTCGCGGATTTCGGCTGGCCCCAGTTCCGGCAGATGGCGGCCCTCTTTCTCAAAGCGCTGCAGACCATCGAGAATCTCCTGGGGAGAAGCGGTCAGGTCGCTGGCCAGCCGGAGATGATTTGCAAAGCACAGCAGAAAGGCGCGATCGTCCGGCCCCAAAACATCGCGCAGAAAGCGCTCGAGATCGGATCGATGCTGCTTAGAAAAGTGGTCCTGGCTGCCGCTGACATCGACCAGCAAGCCGAGTTGCAGAGGCACCTGGGAACTGAGTGTGAAGTAAGCGATTTTCTGCGGTATGCCATCCTCAATCAGCTCGAAATCGCCCTGGCTCAAGCCCGTGACCAGAGCGCCGTGTTCGTCGCGAACGGTAACCGACACGGTGACCAGTTGCACGTCCACCCGGATGGCCGGCTGTGCCAAGCAGACAGCCATAAGGACGTACAGTGTAGACATGGACCTCAAGGTCATCGAATTAATTGTTCCGCAAGACGGGAATGTCATTCTCGGGCACAGCCACTTCATCAAAACAGTTGAAGATCTATACGAAGCCATAGTGAACACGGTTCCACAAATGAAATTTGGCATAGCCTTCAATGAGGCGTCGGGACCGTGTCTGACCCGCATTGAAGGAAACGACGAGGAACTCAAGGGTATCGCCACCGAGAACGCGACGACGATTGCCGCCGGGCATTTGTTTGTGATTGCGCTCCGGCATGGATTCCCGATCAACGTGCTTCAGCGGATTCGCGACATTCCGGAGGTATGCACCATCTTCTGCGCTACCGCCAATCCGGTGCAGGTGATCGTCGCCGAAACCACGCAGGGCCGCGGCGTGTTGGGCGTGATCGACGGCTCCTCGCCCAAGGGCATCGAGAGCCAGATGGATGCCGAATGGCGGCACGATTTTCTACGGAAGATCGGGTACAAACGGTAGGCGGGAGGGATCGACAAAATAGACGCGGTATTCGGGATCGGGCAACTGCAGCGCCAAGTGAAAGGCCTCAGGATAAAGCGAGACCGCCTCGGTCGTTAGTTTTTTCAGAGCCTTTCGTTCCGCGAAGCCGGACTCCGACGTGCAGACGAGCACGGTGGCGTTCTGCTGCTTGAGGCCGCGAACAAAATCACCGACGGAACCGAGCGCATCTACGATGCGGCTTGGCGCATAGAACAGCAGGTAGGGATCGGCCGAAAACTCCCGGACACTGGGATGGCCGGTGTACAGGTAAAAAAATGGGTCTAAATTAGCCGCAATCACCGCGCTGGGAGGGGCGTTATCGCGAATCCAGGAGGCGATCTGTGCGTACTCGTACCATTTGGCTGGCGGCTCGTTTGAGGTACCGGGACCAAGCACGGCGCCAGCCTTCCGGCTTTGCACGGTTTGATAGGCGTCTTGGAGCAACATGGGCACAGCCAGCAGGAGGGCAGCTGCCGGAAGCCAAGGCAATTTCATTTTCTCCGCACAAGCGGTAGTGACCCGGAAGACAAATAGCAGCAAAATAGGCGTGAGCAGCACTACGAAGCGAAGCGGTCTGCCGGTCCAGACCGTTATCAATCCGAGGTACGAGAGACAAAATGTGTGAACGACAGTGAATCCTTTTTGGCGGATGTCGAGCATGAAACCGGCGCTCAGGACGGCCGCGATCAGGAGGGCGATGCCAGCCTGCCGGTATTCGAACAGGAGTCCGCAGGAGCCAATGGTAGCCGCGAGATTCGTGCCAACAATTTCCAGTTTCTGATCCAGCGTGAAATTGAAGAGGGCATTGGAACTGCTGTAATTGCCGGCAGTGTAGTAGGCTACCGAACTCGGCGCAGTAGCGTCGTGAGAGGTCCAGGCCAACCATGGCAAGTAAAGAGCAACAGCGGTAGCCAGGAATATGGCGGCAGCTTTCCTACTCTTCCGGACCAGCGCCAGTGCTCCGGCGGCGATCAGCGTCACACCCGCAATCCGGGTTAGCGTGGCTGCTCCCGCCAGTGCACCGGCGGCGAAAGGAAGAAACCGGCTGTAAGTGGCAGAACTCTCCACGCGGCGGATCACCACCACCGCTGCCATGCTGAACGCGAAGAACAGCGCCTCGGAAAGCAAAATCGAGCTAAGGTAAAGCACCCAGGGAGTGATGGCGAGCACCAAGGTCAAGACCATCGCTGGGTGCTGAGCCAGGCCTTCGCCCACAAAATAGCGGTAAGCCAGGGCGAACCAGGCGAGGGTGGCCAAAAACGGAACTAGTTTCAGCAGCACGACGTTCTCCGGAAACGCCGGGAATACTTTCCAGACCAACGCCAATAATGCGGGAAACAGGATCGGGTACTTCGTCTGCGCCACTGGCGTAGGTAAGCTGATGATGCGATACCCTTGGCCGGTGGCTAAGGCCTTGGCCGTCACCAGGTATACGCCATCATCGTGAAACAAGCCGACCGCCGGCAGCAGGAGACGTTGCATATAAAGACCGAGCAGGGCGCAGGCGATAAGAATCGGCGCGAATCGGGCAAGCCTCTTGGCAGGGCTGGGCGTAACGATGGTCTTGGTCTCAATAAGCTGTGTCATGCGAGCCAAGAGTGCACCAGGGAGCCAAAAGTGCACTAGGGAGCCAAAAAATGCACCAGGCTTGGCGCCTTGGGCCTATTGGGCAATCGGTAACCGCGCTGAGGAACTTTACGCGTCTGCCTCGCCTACCTCGCATGCTTCCTTTACACTTACAACGACTTTGCCGGCCTTCCGCACTAAACTCACCCGTTAGACCGGCCGATTATCCAGGCAGGTGATCGGTCCGGACGTAGTATTTGGCAAGAACGTGGTCATATTCCAGCCGGAGCTGGTGAATCTCTATGGGTGCTCGATCGGAGACGGGACGCGTGTTGGGGCGTTCGTCGAGATCCAGCGCGATGCGAAGATCGGCGGAAATTGCAAAATCTCAAGCCACAGCTTTGTCTGCTCCGGAGTGCACATCGAAGACGGTGTGTTCATCGGACACGGAGTGATGTTTGTGAACGATCGCTATCCGGCGGCGGTACACGAGGATGGCTCAGCCCTGAGCGCGGAGGATTGGGAATGCGTGCCAACGAGGGTGCGAACACGCGCGTCGGTAGGAAGCAACGCGACAATTTTGTGTGGCGTAACCATT
>DATFZA010000766.1:0-10433 GCA_035314765.1 Bryobacteraceae bacterium | reverse complement strand
CACCAGGACGCGGAAGAAGGTCGCGAACCCATCGATCGTCAGCATCCCCGAGAACGCCGGACCCATATGGCTGTAACCGCCCAGCGCCGCGCCGAGAGCGGCGCAGAGAGCCACCAGGGCCACGTAGCCGAACACGGGCTTCTGATTTTGCTTGTCGCCCAGAATGGCATCCAGCAGCATGATCATCGTGCCGACCACGGTCAAAATAATTTCGGGCAGAAAGCGAAGGTAGTCTTCACTAGACGGCAGGTAGCTAGCGGTCGGCATGAAAGAACTCCCTTAAGCTGGCGAGCGAATCGGGCCGGTATTGCCTGTCTTGCAGGTTCCTAACGTGCATTTCTTTCTTGGCGCCGATTCCCGGCAAAGCGGCCGCGTTAGCGGCGCTGATGGGAGGCATGAAGCTTTCGGAGTAAACGCCCATCCAGACCATCAGGACAATCAGCGGAACGATGGACCAATAGTCGCGGGTGCCTAGGTCGGGCAGGTGGTGCATGAGACTCTCCGAGGCACGGCCGTAGAACACGCGCTGATAAAGCCAGAGCATGTAGCAGGCGGAGAGAATCACGCCGATCGACGCAAACACGGCCAGGCGGAAATGGACGAGCGCCGCGCCCTGCAACACCAGATATTCACCCACGAAATTGTTCAGCGTGGGAAGGCCGATGCTGGCCAGCATGGTGATCATGAAAATCGTGGCAAGATGCGGCGCTCGCGTGGCGACCCCGCCATAATCTTTTATCTCGAGCGAGTGGCGGCGTTCATACAAAAATCCCACCAGGATGAACAGCGCGCCAGTGGAGACTCCATGATTCAACATCTGATAAACCGCGCCATCCAAACCCTGCTGGGTGAAGGTGAAGAGACCCAGCACCACAAAGCCCAAGTGACTGACGGAGGAGTACGCCACCACTTTTTTCATGTTGGGCTGAACCATGGCCACCAGCGCGCCGTAGATGATACCCGTGATGGCCAGCGCACTGATCCAGCCCGCATTGTCGTGAGCGGCCGTGGGAAACAACGGCAGGCAGAATCGCAGCAGTCCATAGGTGCCCATTTTCAGCATCACGGAAGCCAGCATTACCGAACCGGCCGCGGGCGCTTCCACGTGCGCATCGGGGAGCCAGGTGTGCACGGGGAACATCGGAACTTTGATGGCGAAGGCGATAAAGAAGCCGAGGAACAGCAGCGCTTCTTCGCGATAGGTGAGCACGCCCTTCTGGGTGGCCGCCAGAATATCGGCGTAATCGAACGTGCCGGTCTTGTTGTACAGGAAGATGATGGCGACCAGCAGCAACATCGAACCGGCCATGGTGTAAACGAAGAATTTCAGCGCCGCATAAATTCGGCGATCGTGTCCCCAGATGCCGATAATAAAGTACATCGGCACCAGGCAGACTTCCCAAAACACGAAGAATAGAAAGAGGTCGAGGGAGCAGAAGACGCCAACCAGGCCAAACTCCAGCAGCAGCAACGAGAGATGGAACGCTTTCTCATGCTTGTGAACGTGGGCCCAGGAGATGAGCACGCAGATCGGCGTGAGCAAGGTTGTTAGAATCACCAGCCACAGGCTGATTCCGTCAATACCGACGTGATAGCGGATGGGCGGAACGTTGATCCAGGCGGCATTGACGTCAAAGGAGAAGCCGGAGCCAGCCGGACGCGCGCCAAACGGAACTCCCGGAATCAAAAAAAGCGAAATGACAAAAGTGACCAGCGAAAAGGCCAGAGTGAAGTACCGGATGAATTTGTGATTCTCTCTGGGCAGCGGCAGGGTCAACAGGAAACCGGCCATAGGCAGGAAGATAACGGCGGTGAGCAGGTTCATCGCATGCCTCCGGCGAAGCCGATGGCGATAATCACCAGCACCGAACCGAACACCACCCAGGCCGCGTAGGCCCGAATGCTTCCCGATTGCATCAGCTTGAGAATGTTGCCAAATCCGCGCGACTCCCGGCCCACGCCATTCACCGCGCCATCGATCAAGCCCACGTCTACGCCCTTCCACAGCACCGTGCGCGAGCCTTGGATCACGGGTTCAATAACCGTGGCATCGTAGAGTTCATCGATCCGGTATTTGTCGAGAACCAGTCTGTAGAGTCCGCCCAACGCGCCGGTAATCGAATCGGCCAAACCCGGCTTCACGTAGTAGAACAGGAACGCCAGCGCGATGCCGCCGATGGCCATTACCGCGGGCATCCATTCAATCAGGAACGGAACGGGCTCTTCATGCAGCGGGAACAGCGGTTCCAGCCACTTGGGCACGTTGAAAAATCCGCCAACCAGTGACAGCAGCGCCAGCACCATCAGCGGTCCGGTCATCACCAATGGAGATTCGTGCGGCTGCCCGTGACCATGCCCGTGTCCGGCATCTGCATGCTCGTCAGGCTTCTTCCCGCGATACTCGCCCCAAAACGCCATGAACCAGGCGCGGAAGACATAAAATGCCGTCATGCCCGCGGTGAACACGGCAACCCAGTACATCCAGGGAGCATGCTGATAGGCAGCTTCCAAAATCAAATCTTTGCTGGCCGCGCCGGACAGAAATGGCACGCCAGCGATCGCCAGGCTCGCGCAGAATAGTGTCCAGCAAGTGATGGGCGTATACTTCCGCATCCCGCCCATGTTGCGCAAGTCCTGGTCGCCGGAAAGCGCATGAATCACGCTGCCCGCACCAAGAAAGAGCAGCGCCTTGAAGAAGGCATGCGTCATGACGTGGAAGATACCCGCCGAAAAAGCGCCTACGCCACAACCGAGAAACATATAGCCGAGCTGTGAGACGGTGGAGTACGCGAAAACCTTTTTGATGTCGAACTGCGTCAGTCCAATGGTGGCCGCAAAGAACGCCGTCGCCAGGCCGATAACCGCGACTGTGTCCATGGCGATGGGAGCGTGCAGAAACAGGGCCGACGAGCGCGCGACCATATAGACGCCGGCGGTGACCATGGTCGCTGCATGGATCAGCGCGGAAACCGGCGTCGGGCCAGCCATGGCGTCCGGCAGCCAGACATACAAAGGGATCTGGGCAGATTTTCCGGTTGCGCCCAACAGCAACAGCAGGCAGGTGAGGGTCAGCATGCCGAAAGAGGTCTCGACGGGCATGGCGTTAGCGCCGGCGAAAACCTTAGTGAAATCGAGCGAGCCGAATTGCTTGAAAATCAGAAATGTGCCGAGCGAAAATCCGAAGTCGCCGATGCGGTTGACGATAAAAGCCTTGTTGCCGGCGTCGGTCGCGAATTTCTCCACCAAGTAAAATCCGATCAGTAGATAACTGCACAAGCCCACGCCTTCCCAGCCCACAAACAGCAACAGGTAGTTGTGCGCCAGCACCAGGGTCAGCATGAAAAACATGAACAGGTTCAGATAGGCGAAGAAGCGGTAGTAACCGCCTTCATGCGCCATGTACCCGACGGCGTATATGTGAATCAGAGAGCCAACGCCCGTAACAATGAGCAAAAATACGGCGGTCAGCCGGTCAACGCCAAAATCGACGCCGATGTTCAGAGAACCGCTCTGGATCCAGGTGAAGTAATGTTCCAGATACGGCTGTTCTATCGGGTACAAACTTTTCAGCGTGACCAGCACCCAAACGAACGACAGCAGCACGGAACCAACGGCGATGGCATTGATCGCACTCTTGGGGAAGCGCCTGCCCAACAAGCCGTTCAGCAAAAAGCCGAGGAGCGGGAGGATGGGGATGAGCCAAAGATTCATTCAGCGGCCATTTCCTATTCAGCTAGCATTCTTATTCAGCTACCACTTCAGGGAATTCACTTCGTCAATCAGCAGGGTATGGCGGTTCTTGAATACCGTGAGAATGATGGCCAGACCCACCGCCGCCTCCGCGGCGGCCACGACCATGACAAAGAACGCAAAGATGTGTCCATCGACGTGCTTCAGCTTGTAAGAGAAGGTAATAAAAGTCAGGTTAACGGCGTTCAGCATCAGCTCGATGGACATGAACACCGTAATCACGTTGCGCCGGTAAACGAACCCGGCCACGCCCAGGCAAAACAGCACAGCGCTCAGAATGAGGTACCAGCTCAGAGGTACGCTATCGGGAAAAGTGAGCGGCGGCATAAATTAGACTTCCCTCCGCGCCAGCACGATGGCGCCCACGATCGCAATCAGGATGAGTATGGACGTAATTTCAAAAGGCAGCAGATAGGTTGTGAACAGCAGCATGCCAACCTCCTGCGCCGTTCCGCCCACCCAGGCGCCAAAGGTCACGCTCCCCATATTGGGAAACTGCCCTTGGATGGTAAAACTGATGATGCCCAGTAGCGCCGCCATCATGAACATGCCGACAAATCGCGCGAGACGGGAAACACGGCGCGCTTCCTGCTCGGCGCCGGCATTGAGCAACATGATGACGAACACAAACAGCACCATAATGGCGCCGGCGTAGACAATCATTTGAGCGGCGGCGAGGAACTCAGCCCCCAACTGCAGGTAGAGCACCGCGAGCGCGCCCATCACGCCCACTAGCGACAGGGCGCTCGCGATCGGGTGGGTCTGCGAAACCAGGCTGATTGCGCAAAACACCGCGAATCCGGCCAGAATGAAGAAGAAGAAGGGAGTCATCGTTTTAGTTTGACGTTCAGGCCACTTTATTTTGATGTTAAAGCTACAGCCAGTGCGGTCACCAGCAGATTGAGCATGGCGATGGGGAACAGAATCGTCCAGGCAAAACGCATCAATTGGTCGTATCGAAAGCGCGGCAGCGTCCCGCGAATCCAGATAAAAACGAACAGAATGGCCAGCACCTTGGCGGTAAACCAGAACAGGGCCATCAGGATTGTTTGCACCACCGGCACCAGAAACGAGACGGCGAAAATCAAGGCCAACCCCAGCGAGATGACGCCAACCACCGGGAAGGTGTACTTGTCCATTTTTCGAGCCGGCGCGCTGCCCGCGATGAGCAGCACCAGGCCAGTCGCAGCCAGCAGCAGGACCGGGACCGCATTTGAGTATGGCGCGGGAAACAAGGGCGTCCAACCCCCGAGGAACAGCAGCGTCCCGACGCAAGCGACGGTGATCATATTGGCATACTCGGCCATGAAAAAAGAAGCGAACTTCATGCTGCCGTACTCGACGTGGAAACCGGCCACCAGTTCGTTTTCGGCTTCCGGCAGATCGAACGGCACACGATTGGTCTCCGCGAAAGAAGCCACCAGAAACACGATAAAGCCAACGCACTCTGGGATAGCATTCCAGCGCGGGATGAAGCCCAGCCAGTACCCGTCCTGCGCATTGACAATCTCGCGGAAGCTCAGCGTGTTGACCAGCAGCAGCGGAGCCGCGATGGCCAGAGCCAGCGGTAACTCGTAGCTGATCATCTGCGCGGAACTGCGCAGGCCGCCCAGCAACGAGTACTTGTTGTTAGAAGCCCAGCCCGCCAGCGCCACGCCATAGACGCCCACGGAGGAAACAGCCAGCACAAACAGGACGCCGATGCGCAGGTCTGTCAGCTCCATGAAAGTCTTGTGGCCGAACACCTCAATCAGCGGGCCAAAGGGCAGCACGGCGATGGGGATCAGCGCCAAGGTGACGGCCAGCCACGGCGCCATAAAGTAAAACAGTTTATGCACGTGCGACGGCACAAAGCCTTCTTTGGTGATGAGCTTGATGACGTCGGCCAGTGGCTGCAACAGGCCATGCGGCCCCACGCGATACGGCCCCACCCGTATTTGGATGTGGGCCAGCACCTTGCGCTCAATCCACTGCAAATAGGCCAAGCCGGTCAAGAGCACGAACGCGACGATGGCCGTCTTGATGAGGCTGATGATTATAAAGTCCATCGGATTCGCTTGCGGGTCTTACCCTTTGTACAAAGCGCCGGGCGACTCCATTACCGCGCTGAGCGTTTTCGAATAGCGGCCCAGCGATCCGGAAGTAAACAACGTGTCCCGCGCGGATTCTATCAACTCCGGCCGGGCGGTTACCGGAACCCGGCCGTTCACAGCCGCGGTTTGCGGCGCTCCCCCTGTGGCAATCACTGGCAAAGGGACATTATACCCACGTACCGATGAGCGAATTTCCGCAAACACATTGTCCGGCTTCCAGATGCCGATGTTGGCGCCAATCTCTTTGGCCAGCAAACCCATGATCTCCAGATCCGCTTTGGAACCCATGACCTGCAGACCGGCCTTGAGTTTCTGCACTTGCCCGCAAACGTTGGTGACGGTGCCATTCTTCTCGTACGCCGACGCTGCCGGAAAAATTACGTCCGCGCGCTGCGCTGTCTCACTCAGGAACAAATCTTGCACCACCACAAACGCGTGGCTGGAAGCCAGTTGGTAGCGCTTCAAAGGATTCGCGCCCACTACCCAAAGCACGTCCAGATCGGCTGCGCCCAGCATCTGGTCGAGCCCCAGCCCCTTGTGGGCGGCGGCATGATAGCCGGGTTCCAGATCCGGCAGCAGACCCATGTCGGACGCGCCGCGCGAGTTGGCGTAATCCACCAGGCAAACATATTTCACCGGAATCCCCAGCGAATCGCCGAACGCCACCAACTGGCGCACCTTCTCACCCTTGATCGAGTCGCCGAACAAGATCACCAGTTCCGGCTCTTTACTCAATGCTTCACGCAGCGTCGCCACCGAAGCAAGTTCGTCACCGGGCGTGGCGATCAGACTGCGAATCGCGGTCTTGTGCTCACGCACCGGACCGGGCGTCACGGTGTAAACGTGCGCGCCATGATGGCGCACGTTGGCTCGAATCTGGAAAGCAAGAAACGGGTGTTGTTGCGAAAGGTCGGCGCCAATGATGAGCACCGCCTTGCGTTCAGAGAGATCGGCGGCTGTGGCCAGCGCGTCCACATCCCCGCTCAACGCATCCAGCAACGAGGGGAGATCGCCGGTGCGGTGATGGTCGATGTTGGCGGTTCCCAGCACCTGCCGCGCGAACTTCTGCAAGAAGTAATTTTCTTCGTTCGTCGTGTGATTGGACCCGATGACGCCGAACTTTCCGCCGCGATTCTTCACTTCGGTGAACTTGCGCCCAACCGCTTCCAACGCTTCCGACCAGGACACCGGCTGCAATTTCCCGTCTTTGCGCAGCATGGGCGATTGCAGCCGCTCGCTGCTGTTGGCGAAATCGAATGCATAGCGGCCCTTGACGCAGAGAAACTCGCCGTTGATGCCCGATTTGTCGCGATTGTTGCCGCGAATGATTTCGTTGTTGCGAATGCCCAGCGTGGTCTTGCACCCGTCGGAGCAGTGCGCGCAGACGGTCCCCACGTGGTGCATTTCCCAAGGCCGCGTCTTGTAACGGTACATGCCGCTGGTTAGCGCGCCCACCGGGCAGATGTCGATGCAAGCGCCGCACTCGTCGCATTCCAAATGATCGGACCCGTTGGGAACAATCTCGGCGATCACGCCGCGATTGGCCACGCCCAGCGCGCCCACGCCCATGCCCTCATCGCAAATACGCACGCAGCGATAACAGAGAATACAGCGCGGCGCGTCAAAAAAGACCACCGGAGACCACTGCTGCTCGTCGACGTGAACCTTCTGCTCCACGAAGCGGCTTTCGCCCGCGCCATAGCGAAACACCATGTCCTGCAACTCGCACTCACCGCCCTTATCGCAAACCGGGCAGTCGAGCGGATGATTGGTCAGCAGAAATTCCAGCGTGCCTTTGCGCGCGGCGTGCACCAGCGGGGAATCGGTATGCACCACCATCCCTTCAGCCACCGGCTGCGTGCAGCCGACCTGCAGTTTGGGAGTCTTCTCCACTTCCACCAGGCACATGCGGCAGGCCGCTACCGACGGCAGGCCTTCGTAGTAACAGAAGGAGGGGACCTCGATGCCCACGTGCTTGGCCGCATTGATGATCATGGTGCCGGGCGCAGCCTGCACCGCTTTGCCGTCGATCGTCAGATTTACCAGGTCAGCCATGTTTTGTTACGCCATCGCCATTTCGCGCGTTTTTTCGTAGGGGCAAGGCTTGCCAGCCAGATGCGCTTCAAACTCGTCTCGGAACTTTTGGACAATCGAGATGGTGGGCATCGCGGCCGCATCTCCCAAGGCGCAAAAGGTTCGGCCCAGCATGTTCTGGGACAATTCGCCGAGCAGCGCGATGTCGCTCTCCTGCCCGCCGCCGTCATGGAAACGCGTGAGAATCTTTTTCAACCAGGTTGTGCCTTCCCGGCAGGGAATGCACCAGCCGCAACTCTCATGCGCGTAAAAGCGCATGATGCGCAGCGCGAACTTTACCATGCAGGTGTCTTCATCCAGGATCACGGTACCGCCGGAACCCAGCATGCTGCCGGCCTTAACCAGCGTGTCGTAATCCATGGCCAGATCGCACTCGTCCGCTTTCAGCAGCGGGCAGGACGATCCGCCGGGAACCACCGCCTTCAGTTTCTTGCCGTTGCGCATGCCGCCGCCCACTTCGTTGATCATGCGCAGCAGGTTAAAGCCCAGTGGAAGCTCATAAACGCCGGGTTTGTTGATATGCCCGGAAAGACAAACCAGGTGCGTGCCGCCATTTTTCGGCGTTCCCAATGCCAGAAACGCCGCGCCGCCATCGCGGATGATAGGCGCAATCGAGCAGTACGTCTCAACGTTGTTTAGCAGAGTGGGAGATTGCCACGCGCCGGACACGGCCGGAAACGGCGGCTTCATGCGAGGCACACCGCGCTTGCCTTCAATCGAATCCAGCAAGGCGGTTTCCTCTCCGCATTCATAAGCGCCGGCGCCGGTGTGCGTGTATGCGTCGAAATCGAACCCGGTATTCTGGATGTTTTTGCCGAGCCAGTTGTGCTTGTACGCCTCGGCGATAGCGATATCCATCAGGTCGATGATGTAGCGATACTCGCCGCGGATGTAGATGTAGCCTTTTTTCGCGCCGATGGTGTGGGCGGCGATCATCATGCCTTCCAGCAGCGAGAACGGATCGTATTCCATCAGCAGCCGGTCTTTGCAAGTGCCCGGCTCGCTTTCGTCGGCGTTGACGATGATATAGCGCGGCTTGTCGGTATGGCGCGGGACAAAGCTCCATTTCAAGCCGGTGGGAAAGCCCGCGCCGCCGCGCCCGCGTAGCGCGGAGATCTTGACCTCTTCAATGACCTGCTCCGGCGTCATCTCCAGAGCTTTGCGGAATGCCTTAAATCCGTCGGTGGCCAGGTACGTATCGAGAGACGCCGAATTTGGCAGGCCGAAGCGTTTGGAGAGGATTCTGGTTTCGAGCGGGCTTGGTTCGTTATAGAGCATGCAGTCTAGCGGTTTCCTGTGAACAGCTTCTTCTCAACCTCAAAAATACGCTCTTCGAGGTTGTCCAATCGTAGCGTTGTCGACGCATTGATGTTGGTGATGTCGGATTCCGTCTTGCGGATCCGGATGTTGAGGCCGGTCTGAAACCTTTCGAAGCCCCGCAGAATTTCCGTCTGGGCATCGCGAACTTTTTCCTCTATGACGTCTGTTAAGGTGCTTACCAATCGTTTTTCGAGCCCGTCGATCTTGGCATCCATTTTGGCGTCAATTTTAGCTTCCAGTCTGGTTTCCAGATCGAGTAAGTCTTTCTTGGTTATGGGATCGTTAGCGGCCATGTTCAGTGCCCTTCATCTCCAAAGCTTTGCGGAAGGCTTTGAAGCCGTCGGTTGCCAGGTAGGTGTCTAGCGAAGCGGAATTGGGGAGGCCGAAGCGTTTGGAGAGGATTCTGGTTTCGAGCGGGCTTGGTTCGTTATAGAGCATTTTCTTTGGCAGCCTCTTCGAAGGCTCGCAATATGGTGTCCTGGAATTCGCGCAGACTTTTTGTCAGCTGGTCTATGACAGCCGCTTCCAAACGATCGATCCGGTCCAGGATTCTTGAGTCGACGTCCGATAGATTTTTCTTCGTTGCTGGATCGTTGTCCGCCATCTTTAGTGCTCCTCCTTCAACCCATCCACCAACTGATCTAACCGCTCTGGCGTTACGTTGTGATGAAAGTCGTAGTTGATCTGGATGGCCGGCGCCCAACTGCAAGCTCCCATGCACTCCACTTCTTCTAGCGAGAATTGGCCGTCGGGGGTTACACCCTTGTGCCCGACTCCCAGCTTGCGCTGGGCCTGTTCAAACAGCTCCTCGCCGCCAGTGATCAAGCAACTGATGTTGGTGCAGACCTGCACGTGATACTTGCCCAGCGGCTTGCGGTGCAGCATCGAATAATAGCCGACCACTTCGTCCACCTGCAGCGGCGTTACCTGACACCGCCTGGCCACTTCTTCAATCAATTCGCGCGAAATGCACCCTACCTCATCCTGCGCGTACATCAGCATCGGGACTACCGCCGAACGCGTGCGCCCCGGCGGATAGATCTCCAGCATCCTAGCCAAGCGTGCTTCCAACTCCGGAGAAAACGTCATCACCGGTCTACGTCTCCCAAAACGAAATCCATACTGCCCAGCGCCGCGATGGAATCGGCCAAGAGGCGGCCTTCCAGCAGGGCGGGC
>DATFZA010000765.1:0-5782 GCA_035314765.1 Bryobacteraceae bacterium | reverse complement strand
TGATGCCTTCCACGATTCTCGATCTCGGCGAAGACCTTAGCAGCTTCCTTGCGAATCTGGGGCAGCCGATCGAGCGGACGGAGCGTGAAATGATCGTCTTCGAGTTGTACCGGAGAACGCTTGTGTCTAGCGGCAAGGCTGCCGAACTCTTGGGAATTCCCCGCTTGGAATTCATCCAGCGCGCCTCGGAGTTGGGCATCCCTTACTTCCGTTTCGCTGCAAACGAGTGGCAGGCTGAGGTCGCGGAGAGCAAGCGACCCTGAGTGCTGGTCATATCCAATGCGAGTCCGCTAATCGCGCTCACTCAGATTGGCCGCCTCGATCTGTTGCGTCAGCTTCACACCCGCATCTGCGATAGCAATACTGCCCGCCTGGGTCATGGCCCAGGAACTGACGCATCCGCTACAGCCCGGTTCTATGAGCGCTTCCATAATGCCGACTTCAGGATTATGCCGCGCGATTGATTTTTCATTGCGCTATTTCGTGGGGATGCCTCGCGAGGAGGCGGCATAAGAAGTGGAGCCGGTGGACGACTAACTCTTGCCGGTTTCAGCGTAGGGCGCTTGCGCGAACCGAGTATTCGTTTGGCGGAGCGCATCTTTGCTGCGAATCGTCAGGTCGGTGATGAAGGCGTACTGCTCTCGGCTGTCTTTTACGTAGGCCTTTACCCGATAGTGCGTACCCCATGGCTTTTCCTGGACGATCACTTTGATCGAGGAGTCCGGCGCGCGGTACGCGCTGGACGCCGCGACCTCGGCCAGTCTTTCTTGTACTGCGGAGGCGTCATGGTCCGGGTGGAGATAGAAGTTCGCTATGCACAGCATGCCGCGATTGCCACTGGTGGAGTTGAGGACTTTGGCCGACCAAGTTCTAGAGAGCGGAATAATTACCTCGGTATCATCGGTAGTAACCAGATGAACCGCCCGTCCGGCCATCGACTTCACCTCGCCGTACGAGCCATCCAATTCAATCCAGTCACCCGGCTGGAAGGTGTTTTCCATCACGGTTACGAACCCGGCTACAACGCTGCTCCCATAGTCTTTGAGCGTATACGCCAGCGCGAGGCCGAGGCCCGCGCTCAGGGTCAAAACGTTGGGGACGGTCGGCTCCACCAGAATCGGCACGACGAGTACGATGGTTGCCGCTAGGATCAAGAGGTGGAGGATAGGCGAAATGCGAAGGATGCTGAGGCGCCGGCGTGGCTCGGCGTTTTCGGCCGCCCGCAAGAGTATCCGTCTCATGGTGAGGATCACCAACCGAGCCAGAATGAACACACCCGCGATGATGAGCAAGTCGCGCCATGCCAGCTTTTCCAGATGTTCCCAAGCACCGAGGCTATGGTTCATGTTTTCGCCGCCTTCTTGATCAGATCGGCCGCGGCTCCACTAACATAAGCTATTTAAGGAAAAGCCTTGCCCGTGAATGCTTCCGGTTCCCCGGCGACGCACACGGTTCCTGGAATCGTTGCAAGTATGCCGCATCGGACTCCTATGAACACGAGGCAGTCCGATGCAGCTGTTCGGCATGATTTAGCCAGAAAAGCGAGTAACGAGTCGTCGGGCCGGTATCGCCCCGGCTTCGACTCCGGCGCACTGACCCGCGCAAGAGCGTTCTCCTTCAAGCGCAGATCGGCGTGCATGTCCATGTGCGTTGTCTCTACCGACTCGTGCCCGAGCCAAAGGGCGATGACTGCCTGGCCAACGCCGTGATGCAAAGTTCCATGGCTGTCCCCGAACTCGGTCAGAATTTCGAACATCAACCCTTGGAACAACTCGGTAGACTTGCAAGCCTGAGACTGGTCGAGCAGGCCACTCGCCAGGGAGCGCACCTCAGGCGACACGCTCGTGGGCGCTTGGCGAGACAGGATCGGCAACTAACCGTAACAGCAGGCTGCTCGAAAGTCCGTGCGGAACTCCTCGGGCAATTCAACGGCGTTGACCAGCGCGGCCTCCAGGGCTCTTTTCGCCAACCGGCCGTTAAGTTAAGAGATTCGATCAGAGCATAGGAAGATTAACCCGAGGCAATCTTCCATGATCTCTGGTACCTGGGACCAACTCCGGTCACCGGGATTCAAAATTTCCCCAACCCCAGCCACGTCAACCGCTTCCGCCGAATCCCGCCATCCGCGACGAGCCGCTTTTCGCCCCTCGCCTGCTATCGTCTAGGTACACCGTTTCTCAATTACGGTCTCGTCTTGCCGCTTGGTCCCGCTCACGGTCGGGGCCACTTTTTGCCTAGCCCCGAACGTAAGTGAGGGGACCTGCGAAACCGTGTACTCAGCGAAAGGATTCCAACCATGCAAACCGGTCCCCGTACCGCCGAAGGCAAAGCCGCTTCCTCCCTGAACGCCATGTCCCATGGCCTAACCTCAAGAATGGCCGTTCTCCCCGGTGAAGACCCAGCCCAATTTCAACACCTCCGGCGCTCCTTGCTCAAGGAGCACCAGCCCGCCACGCCAACCGAAAAGCTGTTGGTGGAAGAAATGGCTCAAGCCCACTGGCGCCTTGATCGCGTCCGCCGCCGTCAGGACCAGGCCTTCGACTCCGAAACGCTGGACACCAAGCTCCTTGCCTTGCTGCAGCGCTACGCCACAGCCAACGAGCGAACCTTCTTCAAGTCGCTTGAAACACTGAAGAAACTCCAGCGCGAGCGGCTCCTTCCAGCCGAGCAAACTTTCGTTTCGAAAAAAGCCGAACAGGAAGCTTTCTTCAACATGATGGACGCCCTCACGGCCCCGCCCGGCGCCGCCTGACCCGATATCCGCGTTAATCGGCGTTCATCGGCGGCTAATAACAGTTCATCGGCCAATCTCACGCCTGCGTGTTATTTTGAAGGTGACCCCACCGTAAACCATGCTGGAAACCAAAACAATTTCGCAACAGGATGTAAATCCTCAAGAAACCACTGAGTGGATGGAATCGCTCGAAAGCGTGATCGATGAGGAGGGCGTCGAACGGGCGTCTTATCTGCTCGACCGGCTCACCGAGCGGGCGGCGATTCACGGCATTCGCAAGGCCCCGTCCTTGGTCACACCTTATATCAATACCATCCCGGTGGAAGAGGAAGTGCCTTATCCCGGCGACCGCAAGATTGAGCGCCGTATCAAGAGCCTCATCCGCTGGAACGCCATGGCGATGGTGGTTCGCGCCAACAAGTCCGATGCCGGCATCGGCGGCCACATCTCAACTTTCGCCTCACTGGCCACGTTGCAGGAAGTCGGCTTCAATCACTTTTTCCACGCCAAGTATGGCGATCAGCCCGGCGACTTTGTATATTTTCAGGGCCACGCCTCGCCCGGTATTTACGCCCGCGCGTATCTCGAGGGCCGTCTGTCCGAAAATCACCTGGAGAACTTCCGTCACGAACTGCGCGATCATCCGGGACTCTCTTCTTACCCGCATCCGTGGCTGATGCCGGACTTTTGGCAGTTCCCCACCGTCTCCATGGGACTGGGGCCGATCAACGCCATCTATCAGGCGCGCTTCATGAAGTATCTCGAGAATCGCGGCATCGTTCCCAAAACACCGCGCCACGTTTGGGCCTTTCTGGGCGACGGCGAAACGGATGAGCCGGAGTCCTTGGGTTCTCTCACGCTGGCTTCCCGCGAACGCCTGGACAACCTGATCTTCATCGTCAATTGCAATCTCCAGCGGCTGGACGGCCCAGTCCGCGGCAATGGCAAGATCATCGACGAATTGGAATCCGCCTTCCGTGGCGCCGGCTGGAACGTCATCAAAGTGTTATGGGGCGAAGGCTGGGACGAACTATTGGCGCAGGATAAAACCGGTCTCCTGATGAAGCGCATGCAGGAATGCGTGGACGGCGAATATCAAAGTTTCAAGGCCAAGGGCGGCGCTTTCGTTCGTAAAGAGTTCTTCGGCAAGTATCCCGAGACCGCCGCTCTCGTGGCGGACATGACGGACGAGCAGGTCTTTGCTTTGCGCCGCGGCGGCCTCGATCCGCAAAAAGTCTACAACGCTTACAAGCGGGCAGTGGAGTTTAAAGACGGCCCCACGGTGATCCTGGCCAAGACCATCAAAGGTTATGGCATGGGAGACGCTGGTGAAGGCCGCAACCCGGCGCACCAGCAGAAAAAACTCACCGCGGAAGAACTGCTCTATGTCACCAAGCGGTTCGATATGCCGATCTCGCGGGATGAGATTGAGCATGTCAGTTTTTACAAACCAGGCGAAAATAGCGAAGAGATCCGGTACCTGAAACAGCGGCGCGAATCCCTGGGCGGCAGTTTGCCCGCGCGCAGCGTCCAACCGATCGCCATTAAAGCGCCGCCGCTCGAACTCTTCCATGAGCAAGTCGAAGGCTCCGGAGCCCGCGAAGTTTCCACCACCATGGCATTCGTCCGGATCCTCACTCTGCTGCTGAAGGATTCGCAGCTCGGCAAGTTCATTGTGCCCATCGTGCCCGATGAAGCGCGCACCTTCGGCATGGAATCGCTATTCCGCCAGTTCGGTATTTACGCGAGCCAGGGCCAGCTCTACAAACCGGTGGATAGCGATTTGTTCCTCTATTACAAAGAAGCCCAGGACGGGCAGATTTTAGAAGAAGGCATCACCGAAGCCGGCTCCATGGCGTCGCTTACCGCCGCTGGAACATCTTACGCAAACTACGGCGTGCCGACCATTCCGTTCTTCTCGTATTACTCGATGTTCGGTTTCCAGCGTATTGGCGATCTGGTTTGGGCCTTTGCCGACTCGCGTGGCAAGGGCTTCCTGATGGGAGGTACTGCCGGCCGCACCACGCTGTCAGGTGAAGGACTGCAGCATCAGGATGGCCACAGTTTGGTTCTCTCCTCCACCGTGCCTACCTGCCGCTCTTACGATCCGGCGTTCGCTTTCGAGTTGGCCGTGATCATCCAGAACGGCATTGAGCGTATGTTCGAGAAAGCGGAAGACCGCTTCTACTACATCACCATGTACAACGAGAATTACGTTCAGCCGAAGATGCCCGAAGGCTCGCGGGAAGGCATTCTGCGCGGTCTGTATCGTTACCAATCGGCCATGAACGGCGAAGCGCAAATCCAGCTTTTCGGCAGCGGAACGATTCTCCGCGAAGCGCTCCGCGCCCAGCAGATCTTAGCCGAAAAATATGGCATTGCGGCCGACGTCTGGAGCGCCACCAGCTACAACGAACTCCGGCGGGACGCTTTGGAGGTCGAACGCTGGAATCGTCTGCACCCGTCTGAGCCCGAGCGCCGGCCTTACCTCCTCGAAGCCCTGGAAGGAGCGGAGGGACCCATCGTGGCGTCCTCCGACTACATGAAAGCCGTGCCCGACCAAATCGCGCCGTGGCTCCCCGGCCGGCTGACGTCGCTAGGGACGGACGGCTTCGGCCGCAGTGAGAATCGCGAACATTTGCGCACGCACTTCGAAGTAGGCGCCGAGGCAATCGCCGCGGCCGCCTTGTCGCGTCTGGCGAGGGAAGGCAAATTCGACAAACAACAAGCTGCCGCCGCGGTCGTGGACCTTGGCTTAAATCCGGCGAGCCCCGACCCCGTCACGCGCTAGGCGCAAGACCGGTAAGTTCGCGACGCCCCAGCAGCGAACGCCCATCAGCGAACGGGGACACTGCGGCCTCTTGTCCGAAATCGTCCCTTATAACCATCGCAGCGGTGTCCCCTGGCGCCCGGCCAGACGCGCACGGAGCGAACGCCCCCCACAGCGAACGCCACAGAGCGAACGGGGACACTGCGGGCCCCTGTCCGAAATCGTCCCTCATAACGATCGCAGCGGTGTCCCCTGGCGCCCGGCCAGACGCGGACGGA
>DATFZA010000764.1:0-2385 GCA_035314765.1 Bryobacteraceae bacterium | reverse complement strand
TGACCATGGAAATACGCATGGTATCGAAGTAACCCGGCGCGATGCTGTTTAGTATCACCAGCACGCCGCGATTGCCTGGCGCCGCATCCTGCCCCTCCAGATAGACGCTGCGCAGGATTCCGCCAAACGTGAGCGGGACGGCGGAAGCAATACTCGCTGCCGCTACGCCCGGAACGGCTGCCACGCGCTCCACCACCTGCCGGAAGTACAGTTGCGCGCGCTGCTCAGAATAACCCTGCGTACCCGGGCTAACCGTCATCACACCCAGATGTTTACTGGCGAAACCCGGATCGGCATTCTGCGCCTGTTGCATGCTGCGAAGAAACAAACCGGCCCCAATCAGCGCGATCAGCGAAAAGGCCACCTGCGCGATCACCAGAATATTGCGCAGCGGGAAGCGCGCGTGCTGCGCGCCTTGCGCGGAACTGCGCTCCTTCAATTCCGACATTAGGTCCGGACTCAGCGATTTCAGCGCGGGCGCGAGACCAAACAAAATCCCGGTGAGCAGCGAAATTCCGAGCGTAAACAAGAGCACATGGGTGTCGATCTTCAGATCGAGGTCGCCTTCATTCAAGAATGGCGGCCGGAAAGACCACAGCACGGTCTTGCCCCAGGCGGCAATCGCTAGGCCCACAGCGCCGCCAAGCAAGGCAAGCAAGACACTCTCCGTCATCAACTGGCCAATCAGACGACTATTCGATGCGCCCATCGACAATCGTATGGCGATCTCCTTCTTGCGTGCAGCCGACCGGACCAATAACAGATTGGCGATGTTGGCGCATGCAATCAGCAGCACCAGACCCACGATGGTCATCAGCACCGTGCTGATCCGCGTCAAGCCGGCGCGCGCATTGGGATCGACGATGCTCTGGGTCAGGGGCATCACCAGCGCGGCCCGGCCTAAGTTGTCGTTGGGATATTCCTTAGCCAGTTGCGCAGCCAGCGCCTGCACCTCCGCGTTTGCCTGCCCTTCGCTAACGCCCGGCTTCAATCGGCCCACCACGTTCAGGGCTAGAAAGCGGCGCGTGTCAAACAAGTCTGCGAAGTCGGCGAGTTGATGGTACATAGCGATCGGCGCCCAAAACGACGGCCCGCCAAAAGCGTTAGTCCCCTGAAAATTCGGCGGCGCCACGCCGATCACCGTGTAGCCGTAGCCGTTGAGCGTGAGAACCTGGCCGATGATGCCGCGGTTTGCGCCGAATTGATTGGTCCAGAACGAATGGCTCAGCACCACGACAGGATGCGCGTTCGGCGCGCCATCCTCTTCGGGAAGAAACGTCCGGCCGAGCGCGGCCTGAACGCCCAACACCGAAAAGTAATTGCCGGAAACCATTTCCCCGAACACTTGTCGTGGCTCGCTATCCGTGCGCAAGGCCACGCCCACGCCCCCGACCGCGGCGAGTCCGCTGAACGCGTCACATTTGTCCCGGTAATCCTTATAGTTTTGCCAGGAGACCGGAAGAAAGCCCTGGTTGCGCACGTCCTTCGTGAAAACCGTCATTAGACTGGCCGCGTCCTGAACGGGAATCGGCTTCAGGAAGATCGCATTGACCAGCGTAAAGATGGCCGTGTTCGCGCCGATCCCCAAGCCGAGAGACAGCGCCACCACCGCCGTAAAGCCGGGGTTCTTGCCCATGCCGCGCAACGCGTACTGTATGTTTTGCCAAAGAGTGTTCACGATCTGGATCTTGAGCGCACGGCTAGTTCCATTTTCGAACACTCGAAACTGGCGTGAATTCCGATGGCGCCGGTGACCCGAGTGTCCGATTCTGGGAGGGGGTGTCCGGTCACGCCGCCGCACTCCGTGTCACGCCGCGTCACGCCGGTCATGCGGCTCCGGGACTCGGGTCGGGCAACATCGCCCGCCACACCGCTTTCCAGCCGGCGCCAGCGTGCCGCGCAAAGACAAACACATCATGCCCGGTTTCCCGGTATCGCTGGCCCTCCAGCGTATAGGTCATGTCCCAACCGTAAGTGGCAACCGCGGTGTCGCCGGTCACGTTGATCGCCGGCTCCTCGAGCTTGCATTCATTCACCACGGCTGCTTCGAGAAACTGAGCATAACTCTGCGCGCACGGATCGCCCCCGCGCCCTATCTCCTGAAAGCCCGGCCCGCGCATCACCATGTCGTCATCGAAGTAGGGACGGATCAGCCCGGCGACTTCGGAGGCAGTTCCGTGCAGCCACGCATCGTTGATCTTTGCCAGAACCTCTGAAACGTCCATTCCGCCCTCCCGGCCCGTCGCTATAGTCACTTACTCTTCGGCTTCACCGTGTCTAAGTGCCATCGCGCTCCCCGGTACCCAGTACTTTTCACTACCCGCAAAAGAGGTAGAAGTTATACCCCTTTGAACTATAGCCAAATCGGCCTTCAAGACACAATAA
>DATFZA010000763.1:0-7054 GCA_035314765.1 Bryobacteraceae bacterium | reverse complement strand
ATCGTCCTTGTCTCGAAAATGGCGATATGGCGCATTGTGCGAGACTTTGGCTTGCCGGGCCACTTCCCGCAACGTAAAGGCGCGCGGACCAACTTTGGCGATCAGTTCCAGACCCGCCGTCAATAATTCTTCTTTCAAATTTCCGTGATGATACGGCCGGATGGCTTGAGCTTTCACTTGAATCTTATTTTACATTAAATATGTTGACAAGAGCAACATCCCCACACTACAATGTTGACAATGGCCACATTAAGCTACAAACAACATTCTCTTGAAGACAATTGGGACTCGATCGTCATCGGTTCCGGCATAGGAGGCCTGACAGCGGCCGCGTTGCTGGCCAAGCACGGCGGCAAGCGCGTGCTGGTGTTGGAACGCCACTACGTCGCCGGCGGCTTTACCCATGTTTTTCATCGCCCCGGCTACGAATGGGATGTTGGCGTGCATTACATCGGAGAAACGCGAAGCGTGGCGTCACCGGTGCGGGCGGCCTTCGATCACGTGACTGAAGGACGGCTCAAGTGGAATCCGATGCCCGACATTTACGACGAGTTCCGCATCGGGGACCAGGTGTATCAGCTTCCGAGCGGCGCCCAGCGATATGAAGAGATGCTGAAGACAAGGTTCCCGGCGGAATCCGCCGCCATTGACCGCTACCTCGCTGCAATCCAGGCCAGCGAGCGGGCCAGCCAGCTCTACCATGCGGAGAAAGCGATTCCTTCGGTGGCCTCCAAGGTAGCGGGTTCCTGGATGCGCTCCGGCTACCTGAAATGGGCCAGCCGGACCACGGCCGAGGTGCTGGGTGAACTGACCAGCAATCGCGAGCTGATCGCGGTGTTGACGGCGCAATGGGGCAATTATGGGCTTCCCCCATCGCAAAGTAGTTTCTCCATGCACGCGACCGTAGTGCGCCACTATTTTGAGGGAGGCAGTTTTCCCGTCGGCGGCGCCGCGCGCATCGCCGAATCCATTCTGCCCGTGATCGAGCGCGAGGGCGGCAAGGTTGTCATCAGCGCCGAAGTGGAACAGATTCTCGTTGAACGCGGACGGGCTACCGGTGTACGCATGGCTGGCGGCCGCGAGTTCCGTGCCCCGCTGATTCTCAGTGACGCCGGAGCGGCGAACACATACAACAGGTTACTGCCCCCGCAAACGCCTGGCGTGGACGCCATCCGCGCCGATCTCCAGGCAATTGGTCCTTCCATGTCTTATATCTGCCTCTATGCCGGGCTCGACCAGACCGCCAGTGAACTTGGTTTCACGGGAACCAATCTTTGGGTGCACCCTTCGTCCGACTTCGAGGGCAACCTGAATCGGTTTATGGACAACCCAACCGGACCCTTTCCCTTGCTGTTCATTTCGTTCCCATCGGCGAAAGACCCGGAGTTCGAATCGCGGCATCCCGGGCACGCCACCGTCGAAGTGATCACCGTCGCGCCATATACGCTCTTCGAACGCTGGGAGAACACCAGTTGGAAGAAGCGCGGCGAGGATTACGACCTTCTGAAGCGCTGCTTTGCCGAGCGGCTCAGCGGCGAATTGCAGCGGCTGCTGCCGTCCACCCGCGGGCACATCGCTCACGCTGAACTCTCAACGCCGTTGTCCACACGCAACTTCGCGAACTATTCTCGCGGCGAAGCCTACGGCATCAAAGCGATTCCGGCCCGCTTCCAACTACGCACGTTGGGAGCCCGCACGCCCGTGCGCAACCTGCTTCTCACCGGTCAGGACGTCGCATCGCTCGGAGTCACCGGCGCGCTGTTTGGAGGCGTGATCGCCGCGTCCGCGGCTTTGGGCCGCAACTTGGTGTCCAAGGTGACCAAGGTTGCTCAAAGCCGGGCGGCGTAGATCAAACGTAAGCAATATGCTAACATTAACCTAGGTTGAACGTGATCAGCAAGTCTGGTCTTCTGGAGTTGGCCGAGAAGCACCCGGAAGCGCTTCCCGCCCTGACGCTTTGGTACAGGGTGGCAAGGAAGGCGGTATGGCGTGGCTTACACGAGGTCCGCGGAGCGTATCCCTCGGCGGATCAGGTTGGTGATGTCCTGATATTCAACGTTCTGGGCGGAAACTTCCGGCTCATGACACGTGTCAGATACGATCTACAAAGGATCTACATAAAGGCGCTTCTGAATCGTCGCGAGTACGACCGAAAGGAGTGGATGAAATGGGCGTGAGAGCATTGGATCCGGTCGCCTACGGCAAGCTGCTGGCCTTGGAATTGCCCCAGCCGATTCAAAACGGCCGGGAGTTCAAACGCATGGTGGCGCGGCTCGAAGAGTTGGATTTCGCCGAGCGAAAGCTGACGCGGGAAGAGAAGGCTCTGCGGGAAATCTTGGCCGCGCTAATTGAAGTCTATGACGACGAACGCCATCACCTTCCCCAACAGCCTCCTCATGACATGGTCAAGTACCTAATGGAGCAACGCGGGCTGAAGCAGGCAGATCTTGTTCCGGTGCTCGGTTCGCGTGCCCAGGTGTCCGACCTGGTGAACGGCAAGCGCGGCATCAGCAAAACGCAAGCTAAGAAGTTGGCTGAGTACTTCGGAGTCTCGGCTGAATTGTTCATATAGCCGTCAGTCGACTCCCTCACTGCTTCCCCTCCGCCTCCGCCTCCGCCAGCGCCTGCGGCATAAGCCGGTAGTTGCGAAAGGAATCGTCCTCGGTGGAACTCTCGTTCAGGAACCCCAGCGCCGTCGCGTTCACATTCACCCGTAAGCGCTTGGGCAACCACAAATTGTCGTTCACCGCTTCCTGCTCCAGCTCAAACCGCGTCCCCGGACCCACTTTCGCGAAAAACGCGAGGATCGAGACTGTGCGGAATACCTCGGCCTCGACCTTCACCCATTGATAGGTTGCTTGATCCACCCAGAGCGTTCCCCGCATTCCGGTCAGCATCTTCGTCTCATTGTTCGGAGCCACATATCCAGGCTTCGGCGTGGCTTTCAGAACCCATACTATGTGGCCGTCGAGCGTCGTCTCCCCGGTCACCTGATACTCAAAGCCCTTGGTCATTTCGTTGAGCATGGCGTGGTCTTGATTACGCTCGCGTTCGTACTTGGCCACGCGATGTTTGCGGTCCCGCGCGGACTCGCCGCGCCGGTGCACAATCTCCCTCTGAAGCTTGCGGTCCTCCTCCGCCAGCATCGTTGCGGAGAGCGGCTGGTCGTTCTGCGCAACTAATTTGTTGTACGGCGACCCGTCAATCATGAAAACCTGGAACGTCTTGATGGTCTTCGCCGAGCCGTGTTTCGAATCCGCGTCCCGCTCCAGGAAAGAATAGGCCGGCGCCTGCTTCCAATCTTCCTGGTTCGCCTGAACCGAGCGGGCAATAATCTCGTGCACATCCGGCTTCGACGCAGCGCACAAGAGCGCCGGGGCCAGAGCGAGCATCCGCCACATACCTGGCCAATAGCACATTTCTTGCCAACGCCGGAAGTCACTGATCCGAAAAGAAATCCTGGTGGATGTCACCAGGTAATACATTCAAGCTTGCGTCACCCTGGCGGCAAAACACACGTAGTGGCCGCCCGGCTCCTTGAGCAGAATCTCTTTCATACCGTAAAACGTTTCGCGTATCGGCATGACCACTTCAAAGGCCGCGGTCCGGCGGAGCACGTCGTCAAAATCTTCCACTTCGATGAACAGATGCGAACTGTTCTCCTTGGTGTGATGGGCGGCATCGCCCACGTCGGCGTGCGCGCTGCGGTGAGTTTGTAGCATCACCTCCCCGCCACCCTGGTTCAGAATCACGAATCCCAGCCGGTCGCCATCCGGAACTTCCACCGTTTTCGTGAATCCAAGCGCATCCACCCAAAACTTGAGGCAGGGTTCAATGGCATCGACAAACAGAATCGCCGTAATCTTCATACGCCTAGCGTACGCGGGTTCTTCAAAACGGGATTGGAAAAATCGGCCATTTGGGCGAGTCGGCGGTTCTGCCAGGCAGCGGGAGAGTACCCGCCGCTGAACTCCCGGAACTCATTGATGAAATGCGCCTGATCGTAATAACCGGCATCCAGCGCCAAGCTGGCAAAATCGGATTGCGGCGCTCGCGCCATTTGCTGAACCGCGCGCCGAAAACGGAGAACCCGATATAGATGCTTCGGGGAAAGCCCAGTCTCGGCCAGAAATATGCGCCGCAGTTGCCGAACACTCAATCCCGCCTGGCGGCTGAGTTCATCGATTCGTAGGTTTCCAGCCCTGTTAGCCAGGCGTTGCACAGGTCCGGGATCCTTCACCATGCGCAACCATTTCTCCACCGCGGCAATGCGTTTTTCGCCGCTGTTCGCTTCGCCGATCTGGCTGGCCAGCATCCTGGTGCCGTCGGCGGGCGCCGTTTTGTCGGTCAACTCGTGCCAAGGCGCTCGAACAAACAGCGACGCCATGGCGGGCCGAAAGCGGACCCCAAATAACTCAGTCCCCGCATCGAATGCAGAGCTTTGGGCCGCGGTCATGCAGCCAACCAACTGAAGCTCGGGCGTGGGCACCGCGCTCGAAAACAGCAGATCCGCGCAACCATCGGGTAGCACGGGATACGCGGGATCGTGTCGAGTGGCTCGAATCGTCCAATAACACTCGATGTACGGCAAGAGCGCCGGCGATGGCCCAATCTCGCGATAATCAAGTCCGTTCCCCATGTCTGGTTCTACTTTAGCCGATGCGCGGCTACTTTTCGGCATGAGAACGCCGTCGCCAAACGCTCCCTTACGGTCGCGGTTCTGTAAGTGCGCCTCAGCCAGCGGTCTACCGAATTTTTCCGCGGAATGTAGCTAAACCCACAGCCAGCGCCATCAGGCTCACTCCAAAGCCGGCCAGCGAATCCACTGCATAGTGGTAGCGGCCGTAAATCACTGCGAGGGCCACGCTGACCGCGTAGATCAGCATTCCTCGCCCCAGCCATTTTCGCTCTGGCACGAACAACATCAGCGCCCAAGCGCCCGAGAACGCGGAGGACACATGCGCACTGGGAAACACGCTGGAATGAATTCCATAGCCGTTGACCAGGAACAGGTTCAATCGCCGGAACGGGCTAACGTAATGCGGCAGGTCGCTTGCGCCAAACAGCTCGCGGGGCGGCACGCTGGGAAAGAACGGAAATAACGCGTAGGACAGTAGTGTGCCCAACAGCAAAACCGTTAACACCGGCTCGATCCGGTCGCGTCGGTGCGCGAAATAGAGCGCCGCCACAACAAATGGGCCGTTGGCATACACCAGCAAGTAAGTGAACTCGAGGAATGCCGGCGCCACCGGCCCCAACACCTCCACTGCGCCTTGAAAGCCCCAACGATAAAACAGCACCCGATCCCACTCGATCCAACCAAGCTCGAAATGATAGTCGCGTTGCAGCGGCGCAAACCAGTCCATCTCGCGATAGGCCGTCAAAATCAGCGCCAGAGGCGCCCAGTCTCGCGCATAGTTGAACTGTGCCGTTACCGCGAGAAAGGCCGTCACTGCCAGCGCCAGCAACACGGCGTGGCCCGGATGCGGCAGAAAGAAAGGAGCGATCGCGGCAGTGTACCAGAAGTAAGCCAGCAGGATCCACTCGTGAAAACGCGGCATTTACGTCAGCGGTATAGCAAGTAACGTTCCCGGACTCTTAGAAACTCCCGCAATTGCGGCTGGAAAGTCGCCTCGATCGCCTCCAGGCTCTCGCCTCGCTTCAAACCGGCAGCCACATCGCCGCTGCCCAGCAGCCGCATGGTTTTATCGAGATCGAACTTGCCCGGGTGGAACTTCAGCACAGCCGCTACCAAGGCCAAGCCGGTTCGCACTGAATTAATCGACTGCCGGTCTAACAACTGAACCTCCACTCCCTCACACTCCTGACCTTTGTAAGGCGCCGCCGTGGGCCGAAAACGCCGCGCCAGAAAACTCACGCCGGGTAGACGCAGTGCGTTGAGCCAATCCGCAACCGTCTTCGCCTGAAACCAAGGCGCGCCGACGATCTGGAACGGCGTGTCCGTGCCTCGCCCAACCGACACTTGTGTGGATTCGAGCAAACAAGTGCCTGGATAAAGAATCGCCTCGGTAAGATTCCGGAGGTTAGGCGAAGGCTCGATCCACTCCTGGCCAGTCTCATCGAAAAACATGCTGCGCCGCCAGCCCTGCATCGCGATCACATGCAGATCGGCGCCGAGTTTGTTCTCGCCGTTGAAGAGTTGCGCCAGTTCTCCCACCGTCATCCCGTGCCGAATTGGCATCCGCATGTAGCCAACCATGGAGAAGTATTTTGACTCGAGCACGGGACCTTCCACCGCGACCCCACCTATAGGATTCGGCCGGTCCAGCACATAGTACGCAAGGTGATTGCGCCCCGCTTCTTCCAGCGTGTAACCCAGCGTGGTGATGTACGTGTAGAAGCGCGCACCCGCATCTTGAATGTCGTAGACCAGCGCATCCAGGCCGTGCAGCATCTCTGGCGTGGGGCGTCGCGTCTTTTCCTGGTACAGGCTGTAAACCGGCAGCCCGGTGGCCGCATCCTGGCCCGAGACAACGCTTATTCCCTCGCGCGCGCCCGTCAAGCCATGCTCCGGAGTGAAGATCGCTACAAGTTTCACCTTGCCCGAATTAGCGAGAACGTCGATCGTGCGGCGGCCGTCGTAGGTCAAGCCGCTGTGATTGGTGATCAGCCCGATGCGCTTGCCGGCCAGCGGCGCGAAGTCCTGTTCGATGAGAACATCGATCCCGTTCTTGACGGCGCCGCTCAGGCGGAAAGGCAGCGACAGGAGAGTAAGCCAAAAGCACAGGCTAAAGCCTGTGCCACGAGCCACCGCAAAATGCTTGTTAGATGGAGCATCGGTCACGCCTAGTTGCGCGATAGAAGGTGCACCAACTATTGCCAATTGCTTATTAGAAGGTGCACCAGGTACCGCTAATGGCTTGTCAGAAGGTGCACCAACTACTGCCAACTGCTTATTAGAAGGTGCACCAGCTACCGCTAATGGCTTGTCAGAAGGTGTACCAATTACGGCAGAATGCTGGAGCAAAGGTGGCACAGGGTTTAGCCTGTGCTGCAGGCCACTACTGGACAACTTCTGCCCCAATCGGATCAA
>DATFZA010000762.1:0-3120 GCA_035314765.1 Bryobacteraceae bacterium | reverse complement strand
CGGTCTTGCGGCCGGTTGCTGAGAATCTGGCCAATACGGCCCTGCTCGATAATGGCGTAGCTTTCCGGTCCCAGGCCGGTGCCCATGAACAGATCTTGGATATCGCGCAGCCGCGCACTGTGTCCGTTGATGAGGTATTCGCTCTCGCCCGAACGGAATAGGCGCCGCGTGATGGTCACTTCGCTCGGTTTGGGTTCGTGAGCGGCGTGGTGAACTTCGCCGGGGCCGTTAGTATGGCCATTCGTGTGACCATTGCCATTGCCACTGCCGTTGCCATGAAGTGCTTCAATGCCGCCTTCCACCGTCTCTGGCGGGGCGGGAATCATGGGCGTCGGCAGGCCGGCCGCGGGATCGAGCAGCGTCATGGTGACCGACGCCATTCCCAGCGGCTTCTTCTCCTTGGTGCCGGCGAAAATGACATCTTCCATGCGCGCGCCGCGCAGGCTCTTGGCCGATTGCTCGCCCAGAACCCAACTGATGGCGTCGCTCAGGTTCGATTTGCCGCAACCGTTAGGTCCAACGATGGCCGCGATTCCCTGGCCGTTGAACCGCATCTCGGTCTTGTCAAAGAACGATTTGAAGCCCTGGATTTCGACTCGCTTGAGTTTCAGCAAAGTGCCGCTACCCCTTCCCTACTCTAATAGTCACATCTCGGGGGGATGTGACTATCCTAAACGTCATTCTCCCGAAAGTAAAGCGGGTAGGGGCCAATATTTGGTGGTGTACCCCATGAGCCTACTATATAGCATGTAGAGTGTGCTGGTTGGCGACTTGGGTTTCGTTTCGCAAACTGGCCCGATTCCGACGATCGGCCCGCTCTCTCTGGTTTCGCTTTGCACCACACCGGACGGGCGCGCCAACTCCTCGCACTGGAGCTTAGATCGGCGATGCGGAATCGACTCGGCGCACATTGCCGTTCCGGCGGTAGCCAACCGAACCCATCGGCCGGCCGTTCTCCATCTTGCCCCTTCGTGCCAGGCCATAGCGCAAAATGGATGTCGTCTTTGCACAGACACGCTAAACTTGTTTGGCAGTGACCCCTAGGGTGCATCCCCATTCAGCAGCCCCGCGCCCTTCAAAATCCGCCGCACCTTCTTCGGAGAAATCGACAGCCTCGTCGCCACGCGAGACACCTTGCGCCCCTCACGCTCCCAAACTTTCGGAATAATCATCTCGGCAAACTCCTCGGTAATCTGCTGAAAAGTCTTATCGCCAATGGAGCCTTGCGACCAGGCGCGCAGCGTCGCATCGATATTTCCCGACCGCGAGATCCTGGATTTCAACAACTGCAATTCATCCCAAAGCTGATCGTGCGGTTCCGAGCGCAGCGCGCTCGCGGCATGATCGTAACATTCGCCCGCCGCTTCCGTATTCTGGAAAAATTCATTAGCCAGCGTCAGGCCGCGCCAGATGTAAGCCCGCGCCAGCAGGCGCCTGTTTTGCGTGTGACGCGCGAATTCCAGCGCCTCGGTCGCAAAGCTCTGCGCCGCCTGCGCGTGATGATGCGGGTCGGTGCGCTCTTCCACTTCCTCGTCGAATTTCGCGTTTTCGACGATACATTGCAGCAGCCGCGCCCGGGCCATCAGGATGTAGTCGCGCTTGGGTTCGCCATGAGCGAAAGCCTTGGCCGCCTCAGAACCGGCGCGGTCCCACTCCCCCGCATCGAGACACACCAGGCCGCGGTTGATGTGCACGGTTCCCGATCCGCGACGATGCGGATGAAAGGCATAAATCGCCCCGGCCTGGTCCAGGTGTTCCAGAGCGCTGGCTCGCACCTGCTCCAGCCGTTCGCGGGATGGAACGCTCGCACTGCGTTGTCCAGCCGTGCGCCGGCGGTGCATTTCCGCGTCGATCCGCCGGGCGATCTGTTGCGCAATCAACCTCTCGTTGTATGCCAGATTGGCCAGCGATCGCGCCAGATTGCGATGCTGCGGATCGCGTTTCTTGAACTCATCGATCGCCCGCTGAAAATGCGCCGAGGCCTCTTCATAGCGGCCCTCCCGCTGCGCCATGCGCCCTTGCGCGCTGTAGACATTTCCGAGCGTGAGATAGTCGTCCGTCTCAGCCAGCACCGACTCGGCATCCAGCAGAATGCGCACCGCCTCGCGAGTCTTGTCCTTCTGAAAAAACAGCCAGCTTTCGAGCACCCGCATCACTGCCGCCATGCGCGGGTAACCCAGTTCCAGCGCCAGGTTGCGGCCTTTAATGGTGTGATCGAGCGCGCTGTCGTACTCACCTTTCTTGCGGTGACAGCGGCCCAACCAGAAGTTGGCGATCGCCAGCAGCTCTTTGTTCTCGACGTCCGCCTGCAACCCGAGAACAAACTCCAAATGCGTGATGGCTTCTTCGGCGTCTTCGCTGGTCAGCGCCAGCATGCCTTCCGTCATGCGCAGATGAATGTAATCGCTTAAGGTAAGCCGGACGCGCGGACCTTGCGGAAAGCAAGCCAGCAGGCCGCGCACCATCTCGGCGTCGCCATAGCCGACATCCACCCACTGGGCCAGGTAGCTGAGAAAGGGCACAGCATTGGGCGCGCTGGCATCAAAATGTTCGATGAACTCGCGGTGAGCGTCCAGGCGCTCCATGCCGCGGCCGATGCGCCGGAACACAAGATCGTCCCGCAAGTCGTCGAGAAATGCGGGAAGAATCTCAATCATCTGTTTGCTAATTAGTCAACTTGTAGTCCAGTTAGTCAACTCTTTGTGGGGCAGGTTGTAAACCTGCGGCGGGTTAGTAACCCGCCCCCGGCTCGAGTCCGAACTCCTTCGAGAACAGGGCCGATTAATAATCGGCCGCAGGTTACTAACCTGCCCCACAAGACTAATCGATATTGTCGTAAGCCCCCAGCGTGAGAAAATCCGGAAAGTCGCTCGACGTCATCATCTCCTCATACAGCATCTTCGCCTTCGGAAACTTGGTCTTGCCAAACTGTTCCGGCCCCAATTCCTGGCGAATCTTCTCCGTCTGCTCGGCGATCACCTGTTTGACAAACGCTGCATCCACGGCGCGCCCGTCCTTCATCTTCGCCCCGTGCTTGACCCATTGCCACACCTGCGCGCGGCAGATTTCCGCGGTCGCCGCGTCTTCCATCAGGTTGTAGATCGGAACGCATCCGTTTCC
>DATFZA010000761.1:0-4807 GCA_035314765.1 Bryobacteraceae bacterium | reverse complement strand
TCAGCTCGACCATATGGCTGGCGGCCGGGTTGATCGACTTGGCGTATCAGCCGGTCAAGAGCTGGCTGTCCGGCCGATAACTAGCCCCGAACGTTAGTGAGGGGACGGGCGCCCGTCCAAAAAGTAATCAACTGCGATAATCAAGGCATGCATCGAAGCTTGCTGAGGTGCGCTCTGGTTATGGCCTTATTTACGATTGTGAGCCGCGCGGAGTTCCGGCCGGACCTGGAGTACGGACGGGTGGGCGATTTCCGGCTGCTGCTGGATGCCAACATTCCCGCTGGCCCGGGTCCCCATCCGGCCGCCATTCTGGTGCATGGCGGCGGTTGGGTACGTGGCGACCGGAAACATAACGTCGCTCCATTGTTCGCGCCGCTCTCGAACGCCGGAATCGCTTGGTTCTCGATCAGCTATCGATTGATGGGCGACGTGCCGGGTAAATTCCTTTTGACCACGGCGGTGGACGACGTGCGCCACGCGGTGAGCTACGTAAAGGCCCATGCCGCTGAATTTCGGATCGATCCGGATCGCCTCGCTTTGATCGGCGAATCAGCCGGGGCGCAGCTTGCGTCCATGGCGGCCCTCCGGCCAGGAGCGAATGGCGCGGTCAAGGCGGTGGTTTCTTTTTATGGACCAAACGATCTGGCCGGCATCGCGCAGAATGCGCCTCAAATCCCGGAACAATGGCGGGAAAAGATCAAAGACAGTCCCTGGGGAGACCTCGTGTTCGCGGGGCTCAAAGCCGGGTCGCCCATCAACTACCTGCATGCCGGAATGCCGCCCTTCCTGCTGATCCATGGCACGGCTGACCCGTTCGTGCCCTACGATCAGTCCGTCACGCTATGCGCTCGCATTCAACAGGCGGGAGGGTCCTGCAACCTGTTCTCGGTGAACCTCGGTGGTCACGGTCTGCGTGGCTGGGAGCTAAAGGAACTTACTGCTTACAAGGCGTACATGATCCGCTGGCTGCAACAGAAGCTCGGAGGCGGGTCGTAAAGTTACGATGGCAGCTAAATTGCTCATAGAATTTCCAGGTAGCACAAGGGGATTTTATGACGCTAGCGGCCATCGTCGGAGTTGTCCTGATATTGGGCCTGTTCTTGAGCATGCTCGGCTCTTCGCCCGCACCCGAGACCGAGTGCCAGATTGACCCAGAGCCGTAGACAAATCGGCCCGCTCGTGGACAAAACGACGCACATTCCTAACCCAACCTAAGGTTGGGCTAACAGGTTGAAGTCTGTGTAAGTTCGCGCTTGGCATGATGGCACGTTTTCGAGAGTGCCGCGGGTGCCACATGCTCCCTTCTTACCGCGTCTAGACCAGGCAAGGGCAAGGCGCGTTCCGTTCGCTAGTCCGTACTAGCGGACGCGCTCACCGCCGGGCGCCTTCCGAGAGCGTCTTCCACATACGTACGCAGCACCTCCGCGATGCTCCATGCTTGGGCAATGCAGCCGTTGGGCCGATGCGGGGCATCGCCGTCGAAGATCTCGGAAATTTGTCCCAGACCAGCCTGCCACAAATGGTCCCGCAAAGGCTGCAAAAATCGATCCACTTGATCGCGCACTTCAGGGGAATCTCCGTGCACCTTCACATAAGCGGTCAGGAAGGGGCCCAGCAGCCACGGCCACACTGTCCCCTGATGATAGGCGCTGTCGCGGGAGCCCGAGTCGCCTTCATACCGTGGGCGATAACGCGAATCGCGCGGGGAGAGAGTGCGCAAGCCATAGGGCGTCAGCAGTTCCCACTCCACCACTTCGAGAACGCGCCGCGACTTTTCCTCGTCCAGCATGGAATATGGCAGACTCACCGCCAGAATCTGGTTGGGGCGGATGCTCCCGTCCGGTCCTTCTGGGGCGATCACGTCATAGAGACAACCCGCGCCTTCATTCCAAAAGAGGGTAGAAAATGCCGCGCGCGCCCGCTCCGCCATATTGCCAAAGCGTTCCCGATCCGTTTCGGTTGGGGCCAGTTGGCCCATCACGCATAGCGCGTTGTACCAGAGCGCCTGGATTTCTACCGACTTCCCAGTGCGGGGAGTCACCACCCAGTCCCCGATCTTGGCGTCCATCCACGTCAACTGCACGCCAGGTTCGCCAGCCCGCAATAGGCCATCCTGCTCATCCACCTTAATTCCGTAGCGGGTGCCCTTCACGTGCCAGGCGATTACATCCGCCAGAGCGTCGTAGAAATTTTCCTGAATGTACTTTCTGTCGCCGGTATAACGCAGCAGTTCAGACACCGCGTGGAACAACCACAGCGTGGCATCGACAGTGTTGTACTCCGGAAGGTCCCCAACAAAATCGGGAAAGCGATTGGGCAGCATGCCGTCATTCAGATTCCGGATAAACTCGACCAGCATGTTGCGGGCGTCTTCGAACCGGCCGGTGACCAGCGCCAGACCAGGCAATGAGATCATCGTGTCCCGGCCCCAGTCGGTGAACCAGGGATAACCGGCAACTACCGTCTTCTTGTCGTCCCGCGCGACGATGAACTGGTCGGCCGCGGCCACCAACTGCCGTTCGAACAAGTCGACGCCCTTGCGCTTGCGGCGTTCGATTTCGTGCAGTTGCAATACCGGCACTTCCGAGATTCTGTGAGGGCTGAGCGATGCGATCAGCGCCGGAAATGGCGTGCCGGCCAGATCGAACCGCCACACCAGCGGGCAATAGAGGTCTTCTTCGAAGTCGAGACCCCGCTCGCGCTCCCGTTCGTATTGAAAACGGCGATACCAGTCCCACTGCGGCTGCAGATCCGTCGCGTTGTGGGCGAAATATAGCCGGGGCAGACCTGAATACGGCTCCAAGCTGACCTGCTGATCGCTTGTCTCTAGGGCTCCATTAAAAGCCGGGTTCGCGTGCGCGGTGGAATGGTAGTCGCGAAACGCGACTAGCGGACGAACTTCAAGGATTGCGCCCTCCGGGATCGGTCCCGTCACTTGATAGCTCACCACCACGGTATTTTCACCGTTCACCATGAACACCCGCTTCTCGATGCGCAGATCGGCAACCTGGTAGGTGAACACCGGGAACGGATCCAACCGGAAGCTTTCTAGGAACTTATCTCCCCGGGGATGAATGCTGCCCGGGTACTGATTGGCGCCGAGATCGTACTTTGCGGCGCCGATGACCAGCGTCTCTTCCAGTTTGGAAAGCAGCACGAAGCGCCCGACGGGGGGCTTGGTTGCGGCCGTGAGCAACCCGTGATAGCGGCGCGTGTTGAGGCCGAGTATGGTGGAAGACGACGAGCCGCCCAGTCCATTGGTCTCTAGCCATTCGCGGGAAGTTGCTTCGGCAAAATCGGAGAGGATGTGTTTGTCGAATTCGATGATGCTCATTTTGGGCGCTCCTATTGTTTCACAGACGAGAGGGTTTTGCTGGAGCACGAACCAGCGCCGCTGCGTCCCGATCCTAAGCGACTGGTTTATAGTGAATGCATCGAACGCAACATGCCCGCCGCTGAATTATCCCCTGCCGCTGAATTATCTATTGATTTCCTTCTGAACACCGAGACCGTCAGAATCTGGGACGTGGTCTGCCGTGGAGAATGCCGGCACAAGAGCGCCGAAGAGCATTCGAGCGTCACGCAACTGGTGTTTCCTTATCGCGGGGTTTACGTGCGCCACGTTGGCCGCGACGATGTCGTGGCCGAAGCGAACCAAGTATTGTTCTTCAACAGGCCGGAAAGCTACACTGTCAGCCACCCTGTGGAGGGCGGCGACGCCAGCCTGGTGCTCGCGATTGGCGAGGCGCTTCTAGGTGAGCTGGCGCCGCGGGAGCACCTGCGCGAAGGCGGCGCCTTGGTGTTTCGCCGTCAGCGTCTGCGCATTGACCCGCGCACACAGGTATTAGTTGCTTTGCTGCGCCACAGCCTGAAGGGCAACGCCGCTGAAACTCTGGAAGCGGAAACCCTGGCGCTGACGCTGGTTCGGCGCGCCATGGGCGAGCGGACCTCGCACGCCGCGCAAGGCAGCGCGGGCCAGCAGAAGTTGGTGGACCGCGCCAAACTGGCGATGTCTTCCGATCTGGCGCGCCGCTGGACGCTGGCTGAGATCGCGGCCGAAGTCCGCGTATCGCCGGTGTATCTTACGCAGGTGTTCCAGCAAGTCGAAGGCATGCCGCTCTACCGCTATCACCTGCGACTGCGGCTGGCGCGCGCCCTGAACTTGCTCGGCCAATACGGCGACCTCACCACTTTGAGCATGGACCTGGGCTTTTCCAGTCATAGCCATTTCAGCGCCGCCTTCCGGCAGGCCTACGGCCGCACGCCAGCGGAGTTCCGGCGCTCTGTGCACGTCCCTTAAAGGTTCCCGCCGCGCTTTTTGCAGATCGCTAAAGATTTTGATAGCGGCTAGAATCTCGCGAATGTTTTGATACTTATATGCTCGAACACGGGCATATAAGGAGATTTAGATCATGACCGGCAAAACTTGCGCGGCCTGCGACTGTGCGCTGGACGCCAATAGCATCAACGTGGAAATCGGCGGCAAAACCGTGGAAGTGTGCTGCGAGGAATGCGCGCAGTTGTTGAGAGAGGCCCACGTGTCGACGCGGGGCAAGAACGCGGAAAGGGTCGCGCGATGACTTCCCCTCAAGCGGTAGCATCAAAGCACAGCGTCGTCACGCCCTCAGGGCGCATCGGTTATAGCGAAGCGGGCGCTGGCCCGGTAGCGTTGTTCGTCCACGGCGTGCTGCTCAACGGACACCTGTGGCGGCGCCAGATGGAGGAGTTGTCCAGCTTGCGCCGCTGCATCGCCGTAGATCTGCTGGCGCACGGGGATACGGAGATCGCGCCGAACCAGGATGTATCG
>DATFZA010000760.1:0-7341 GCA_035314765.1 Bryobacteraceae bacterium | reverse complement strand
GACGACATGGGCTTGGGCAAGACCATCCAGGTGCTCTCGTTGCTATTGGTTCTGAAACGCCAGACTGACGCGAAGCCGGCGCCGAGCCTGTTAATCGCGCCGGCTTCTCTCCTCGCCAATTGGGCAGCGGAGATTGAACGTTTCGCGCCGGAGTTGAAGTTCCTGATCGCGCATCCCAGCTTCATGCCGGCAGCCGATTTCAAGGCCCTTGCGCCGGAGCGGTTGGAGAATCTCGATCTCGTGATCACCAGCTACGGATCGTTGCTGCGCGCCGATTGGATCGCGCAAACATCGTGGAGTCTGGTGGTGCTCGATGAAGCGCAAGCCATCAAGAACCCCGGCGCCAAGCAAACCCGCATGGTCAAGTCGCTCAAGGCCAGTGCGCGAGTGGCGCTGACCGGCACCCCCGTGGAGAATCGGCTGGGAGATCTGTGGTCCATTTTCGACTTCATCAATCCAGGCCTGCTGGGATCGGCCAAGGAGTTTACCAGCTTCACCAAACGCCTGGCCGCCAACCAGCACGGCTCCTACGGCCCGCTGCGGGAGCTGGTGCGGCCCTACATTTTACGCCGTTTGAAAACCGACAAAACCGTGATTTCCGACCTGCCCGACAAAACCGAGATCAAGGCGTTTTGCCAACTGAGCCGGCCACAGGCGGCGCTCTATCAGCAGGGAGTGAAGGATTTAGCGGAACAGCTCACGCAAGCCGAGGGCATCCAACGGAAAGGCCTGGTGCTGTCGTTCCTGATGCGTTTTAAACAAATCTGCAATCATCCGTCGCAGTGGTTGGGTGACGGCGGATGGAGCGAAAACGACAGCGGCAAGTGGGCCCGGCTGCGCGAAATCGGAGAAGTGGTCGCGGCCAAGCAGGAGAAGATGCTTGTGTTCACGCAGTTTCGCGAGGTGACCGCGCCCCTGGCCGGTTTTCTCAACTCCGTTTTCCAGCGGCCTGGTTTGGTGCTGCATGGCGAGACTGAAGTCAAAAAGCGCAAGGATCTGGTCCAGCGATTTCAAGAGGACGAAGCAGTTGGATTCTTTGTGCTTTCGCTCAAGGCCGGCGGCTCGGGCCTGAATCTCACCGCCGCTTCGCACGTGGTGCATTTCGACCGCTGGTGGAACCCCGCGGTAGAGAACCAAGCCACCGACCGCGCCTTCCGCATCGGCCAAACCAAAAATGTGCTGGTGCACAAGTTCGTGTGTCGCGGTACCGTGGAAGAGAAAATCGACGAGATCATCGAATCGAAACGCCAGCTTTCCGGCGAACTGCTGGAAGAAGGCGCGGGCGTGTTGCTCACCGAGCTGAACGATGCCGAACTGCTCAAGTTGGTGGCGCTCGATCTCAACAAAGCGCTGAAGGAGACTTGATCCATGAATTACGATTGGGGTTACAAGCCATACGTTTCCGCCGCCGAACGCCGGCTGAAGGCCTTGCGCGAGATTGAGAAGCGCGGGAAGAAGGGGCAGAAAGTTTCGCCCATCGTCATTGACGGCCGCGCCATCACCAAGACCTTCTGGGGTAAGGCCTGGTGCGAGAACCTCGAGCGCTACAGCGATTACGCCAACCGTCTGCCGCGCGGCCGGACCTATGTGCGCAACGGTTCGGTGATCGATCTGCAGATCGCTCCCGGCGCTATCCAGGCGTTGGTGAGCGGCTCCGACTTATACGAAGTCGACCTTAAAATCGCGCCGGTTCCCAAGACACGTTGGAAATCCATTTGCACCGACTGCGGCGGCGCCATCGACTCGCTCGTCGAGCTTCTTCAAGGACGGCTTTCCAAAGCGGTGATGGAACGCATCTGCCGGGAGAACGTGGGCCTGTTTCCGTCACCTGCCGAGATCACGCTCGATTGCAGTTGTCCCGATTGGGCGGACATGTGTAAACATGTCGCGGCGGTGCTCTACGGCGTGGGCGCTCGATTCGACCATAGGCCGGAACTCCTATTTCTGCTGCGCGGCGTGGACGAAAAGGAATTGATCGCCGGCGCGGGCGCGTCGATTCCGCATTCCAAACAAGCCCCAACAAAGGTGCTCGCCGCGTCGGACCTCGACATTTTCGGCTTAGATCTGGCGGAGGGCGCCGGTCCCACCGTATCTGACCCAGCCCAGCCGCGCGTTCAGTCCGCCACCGCATCGGGGCCAGCCCAGCCGCGCGTTCAGTCCGCCACCGCATCGGAGATGACCCAGCCCCCGACTAGCCCCGACCGTGAGGGAGGGGATGCGACACCAAAATCTCGCAACACCGCACGCAGCAAGCCGAAAGCGAAGAAAGCCGCGTCCAAGCGCGTCCAGAAACGGCCGCACTGAGACATACCAAAGTGCGCAGACTGGGCTCGGCTTTTCTCCTGCTAACGTCTCTCCAAGCCCAAACACCGGGACCCGAAAACGTTCTTCTGGTGGTCAACGATTCGTCGGCGGTCTCCAAGACCATCGGCGAGTACTACGCGCTCCGCCGCCGCATTCCTCTGCGGAACATTTGCCACATTCAAATCCGGCCTGACGAGACCATCAGCCGCTCGGAATATAACAATCTGATTGCCGCCCACATCCGCGCCTATCTCGATGTCAACCACTTGCTCGACAAGATTCTGTACATCGTTACCACGTCCGGCGTTCCCCTGCGTGTCAGCGGCAAAGTCGCATTGAATGGAGATTGCGCTTCTGTGGACTCGGAGCTGACCTTGCTCTACCCCATCGGTTCCCATCCCACCGCCGGCGCCATTCCCAACCCCTTTTTTGGCAAAAAAGATGCCAAGTTCGAACACCCGGCGTTTCCCATTTACCTGGTGACGCGTCTCACCGGGTACAACTTCGACGACGTGAAAGCTATCGTCGATCGCGCGCTCGCGGCCAAGAATCGCGGCAAGTTCGTCGTCGATCTGCGCTCGAGCGGCGACGGTCAGGGTGACGACTGGCTGCGCAACGCGGCAATTGCGCTCCCCAAAGACCGGGTGATCTTCGATGAATCCAGCACCGTGCTCTATAACCAGAAAGACGTTATCGGCTATGCCGGCTGGGGCTCCAACGACTCCCATCGCAAGCAGCGCCATCTGGACTTTCAATGGCTGCCGGGCGCAATTGTCACCGAGTTTGTCTCGACCAACGCCCGCACCTTCACCCAGCCTCCCAACAGTTGGAATATAGGTTCGTGGAGTGACAACCCGAAGACTATGTTCTTCGATTCGCCGCAGACCTTGACCGCCGATTACCTCCACGATGGCGCTACCGGAGCGTCCGGCAGCGTGGATGAGCCGTATCTCCATTTGAATCCGCGGCCGGATTATTTGCTGCCCGCGTATTACCAAGGCCGCAATCTCGCCGAGAGCTATTACTTGTCCATCCCGGCGCTCAGTTGGATGACGGTCGTCGTCGGTGACCCGCTCTGCAGCCTGGCTAAGCCTTAACACGCGGGATCCCCTTTGTGGGGCCGGTTGTTAACCGGCGGGCGCCGATTGATAATCGGCTGCAGGTTAATAACCTGCCCCACAAGGCCTGTCTATAGGAGAATGAAAACTGCTTATGACCGACACGCCTGCGATTCAGGTTGAGCGATTAGTGAAGCAGTACCCGAAGTCGAAGGCGAATGCCGTGGACGGCGCGAGTTTCACGGTGCGCAGAGGTGAAGTTTTCGGATTGCTCGGTCCCAACGGCGCGGGTAAGACCACAACCATAGGCGTGCTGATCACTAGTGTGCTTCCCACCAGCGGGAAGGCCTCCATTATGGGCGTCGACGTTGTGCAGGACCCGATAGAGGTAAAACGGCACATCGCGGTGGTGCCGCAGATGAACAATCTCGATCGCAGCTTGCGGGTGCGGGAGATCCTGACGTTTCATGCCGCTTACCACGGCGTTGGCCGTAAGGAGCGAGAGACCCTAGCCGATAAACTGCTCCAGGAACTTGGGCTGGCAGACCGGAAGAATGACAAGGTGCCTCGCTTTTCCGGGGGCATGACGCAGCGCTTGATGATCGCGCGGGCGCTGATGCATTCGCCGGACGTCCTTTTTCTCGACGAGCCAACCAATAATCTCGATCCTCAGTCGAGGCTATTCTTGTGGGATCGCATCCGGGAACTGAATCAGCGCGGGCTGACGATCCTGCTTACCACGCACGACATGGATGAAGCAGACCGCCTGTGCGAACGCATTGCCGTGATGGATAACGGTAAACTTCTGGTCAACGATACTCCCGCAGTCTTGAAGAAGATGATCCCAGGCGGCCACTCGCTGGAGTTGCATGTGGGAACCACGCAGCAAGAGACCGTAACGGCGGCGTTGCGGCAACTACCGGGTGTGACGAAGGTGGATGAGTTAGGCAGCGTCGCGGATCAGATCGGCGTCCATACGTTTCGGATCTACGCGGAAGAAGTTGGATCGCTGGTCGGGCCGGCTGCTCAGGCGGTGCTCGGCGTCGGGGCGGAAGTGCGGGACCTCAGCGTGAAGCGGCCGACCTTGGAAGAAGTGTTCATTTATCTCACGGGGAGACAACTGAGATGAAAGCTTTTTTGGCGATTTTGAGGCGCGATATCGTTATTACTAAGCGTGAAATCGTTCCATTCCTGTTGCAGTCGCTGATGCAGCCGCTGTTTTTTCTGTTTATTTTCGGAAAAGTGTTGCCTGGCATGGGTCTGGCGGCGGGAAATTTTGTCGCCATCATGCTGCCGGGGATCGTGGCGCTCACTACGCTGCTCGCGGCCATGCAGGGCGTAAGCTTGCCCTTGGTGCTCGATTTGGGATATGCGCGCGAGATCGACGACCGGTTGCTGGCGCCCCTGCCGGTGGCTTTTGTGGCTTATGAAAAGGTGCTGTTTGCGGCGCTACGCGGAATGATCGCCGGCTCGGTCATTTTTCCGCTGGCGGCCTGGATTCTGGGCGATCGTTTTTCGGTGAGGACCGACCACATTCCGCTGCTGATTGGAATGATCGTGCTTACAGCGTTTACCGGCGCGGGGATTGGCCTGGTGATGGGCACCTCCATCAAGCCTGAACAGATCAGCCTGATGTTCACGCTCGTCTTCACGCCGTTGCTGTTTACCGGCTGCACCTACTATCCCTGGGGCCAGCTCGACCACATCCGCTGGTTTCAAGTGGTCACGCTGTTCAATCCGCTGACCTACGCCGCCGAAGGGCTACGGTATTCGATGGTGCCCCCGATCAATGGCCATCAGCTCAAGACCCTGGGTATCGAATGGGTGCTGTTCGCCTTGATCGCATCCATTTTCGGAACGTGCTTGATTGGAGCGCGAACCTTCCGGCGGAGGGTGATCAGCTAGCTATCAGCTTTTGGACATGGGCTGCTAGCCCGGGGCAAAGTGCCACGTCTGTTGTAGCGCTTTGTCTCAGCGCAACTCAGAGGAAACCAGCGAGAGCCGCAAGCGTCCACCAAATATATGCCGGGTGGGGCCGAGGTTTTCCATCAAGCGTGGCAATCCTCGTTCCAAGCGGTATCTATCCTGTTGAATCTGAGGTTTCTTCGCTCGATGCGAGGCTGGATCGACAAAACCCACCGAGCGCAGCGGGAGGGCGGCGGTTTGCTGCTTGGCCGGTTGGAGCGTGGCCGGGAGCGTGCTTCCATTAAGGCGGAAAGCTGCGAGCCGATGCATATCTCTCACCAACTCGGACCGGAAATCGCGCTGACCGATGGCCAACGGGATCTCCTCGAGCTGGACGGGGCCGACAACGAGTTGCTCCAGGGGGCGGCGGGCGAAACGATCTATTTGTTGGTGCGTCCGGGGCCGGACTACACCGCCGCCTCCTCTTCCGCACGCGGCGAAGGGCTGGAGCGCCGGCTTAGCGCGCTCCCGGCGCCGGCTTTTGCCAATTGGCCGCTCTCCCAGTGGATCGCCGCTGTGGCGGCTTGCCTGTTCATCGCGCTTGCCGGAGCGGGCTATTACTGGCAGCAAAGCCGGACCGTAGCCGGACCTAGGGGTCTTGGCCTGAACGTGCATCAGACCGGCAAGGAACTGCGTCTAACCTGGAATCCGCGCGCGCTTCACGGGCCCACCGTTCTTGTGGTGGGCGATGGAGCATTTCAGCGCCGCATCCGGCTGAACCCGGAGGAGATCGAGCATGGCAGCGCACTCTACATTCCGCGCTCCAATCAAGTGAGCTTTCGGCTGGAGACGGACGGAGTTGCCGATTCTATCTGGCTGGTTCCTTCGGCCGCCCCGTCGCTGAAAGCGCCGGCAACGCAAGAAAAAGCTGCGCGAATGGAAGCCGAGCCCGGCAAGACGGCCGCCGTAAAGCTTTCCAAGCCGGACCGCGCGGCGTTTGCTCACGTGGCGCCTAAGCTGATCCCGGCAACCCTTGTCGCACCCAAAAAAATGACTCGGCCCGAGCAAGCGCCCGTTGCCGAACCGGTCCGGATCATGCCAGCTATCGCAAAGCAGGAAGCTCCTAAACTCGCGCCGCTGGCGTCACCGAAAACGGCGCTCATAGCACCGCCTCCCTCTCCGGCCGCGTCCATCGCCGTTCCGGAGCCCGTGGTAACCGTAAGTTACACGGCGTCGCCAGAGGCAGCCGCGCGGCATGGGATCGAGAAAGTCCCTCTCCTGCGAATGCTCAAACACTCCCACTCTGTCGAACCGGCGCGTCCGATTGGGGATCTCAAGCCGCGTGTACCGCACTCTCTGGCGCGTCAACTTTCAGGGGATGGGGTGGTGAGGGTCGAAGCCACCGTCGACAAGCACGGCCACGTCTCGAGTGTCGAACCGTTGTCATCGAGTGCCGATGAGCGGCTGGTGCGGCTGGTTACCGATACCGTAAATCGCGCTTCATTCTATCCGGCCCAAGCCAACGGGCGCGACGTCAACAGCAAGTTGGTGCTGACCTTCCGCTTTAGCAATTCAAATTCAGGCGCTACGACAGCTTCTCGCGCAGCAGTTCGTTAACCGCGCCGGGGTTTGCCTGCCCCTTGCTCGCCTTCATGATTTGGCCCACCAGGAAGCCCAAAACCGTGGTCTTTCCGGCCTTGTACTGTTCCACCTGCTTGGGGTTGGCCGCGATCACTTCATCGACGATCTTGCCGAGAGCGCCGGCGTCGTTGATCTGCTTCAAACCTTCGCGCTCCATGATAAGGTTCGCGGCTTCGCCCGTGGCGAACATCTTGACGAACACTTCCTTAGCGAGTTTGCCGGAGATCTCGCCCTTGCCAATCAATCCCACGAGTTCGCCGAGTTTCTCCGCGCTCACCGGCGACTCGGCAATGTCCTGTCCCTTCAAAGCGCCCAGCAAGTCGCCCAGCACCCAATTCGCGGTTGTCTTGCCATCGCCGGACACCGCGGCCGCGCGCTCGAAATAGCCGCTCAGGGCTTGGGATTGCGTGAGCACCTGGGCATCGTATTCTCA
>DATFZA010000759.1:0-5797 GCA_035314765.1 Bryobacteraceae bacterium | reverse complement strand
GTCAATAGAGACCGGATCTCGCCCACCACATCCAGAAACTGCGTCAGCGCGTAAATCTGCAGCGCTTCCAGGCCCGCGCCCTCAATCTGCAGCAGGACCACCGCCTGGCGAATATCCGGAATAGAATCGAAGCGAATCCGGATCGCCGACCCTTTGGTAGCCGCCTGCGGCTGCGCCGCGGCCTTCGTATAAATCAAAGCCTCGGCGACGTCTTCCAGCGTCTCTTGCAACCGGGCGCGGTCCGAGCCCGGCTCGACAGCGTCCAATTCCGCCCGCCCCAATGGGCTCCGGACGAAGCGGCCAATCAGTTGCCGCAGAGATTCGAATTCGAGAAGGTCAGTGCTGAATTTTTGCAAACGCCCGTTCCACCACCGCGAGAGTTCCGTCGGTCAGACGATATTGCGCCAACTCCGGTTGCGTCACCCAGACCACGCGGCTGACGTCGCTCGCGGCCGCGAGCGATCCTCCCATGGGACGGCACAAGTAATCGATCAATACATAATGGTATTCTGTTTTTCCGGCGGCATCGGGCATGATGCGCTCGAAGACCTCAAAGATCGAGAGGGTTTCCACGTCCAGGCCGGTTTCTTCCCGCACCTCACGCCGCACGCCTTGCTCCAGGGTCTCGCCGGTTTCCAGAATCCCGCCGGGTAGGGACCAATATCCTTTCAGCGGCTCGTGCCCGCGCTCGACGAGCAAGAGACGGCCGCCGTCAAATATCAACGCGCCCACGCCCAGAAATGGACGGCTGGGATATTGGCGGCTTTCGGTGCTACACATAACGTCGTCCGTAGCTGGGCCTCCGCTCCCTGACGGTCGCGGCTCGGTATCGGCCGAACCGGAGGCGCGCGCGTGAGCAGACTAGGCGCCGCGCTAGTACTGGCTGCTTCCTTTGACATCCATGCGCACGCGGTAAACACATTTGCGGGCGGTGACGAACAGGCTCTCTAAGTCGCCTTCTCCAAAAGTCAGATTAGAGGGCGTTTCCGCCACTTGCACCGAACCTTGCAACTTTCCTTCCGGCGTGTACACCAGGATCGCGCGCGCCGCGATATACAGATTTCCTTTCTCATCCGTTCGGATGCCATCCGGAATGCCGTCGATCTCAGAAATAATCGTGCGCTCACTGGACGCAGCGCCAGCGCGATCCAGATCGTAGGCCATCACCGCGTAGCGATCGGAATCGGTTACATACAAAACCTTGCCGTTGGGAGAAAGCGCGATGCCGTTGGGCCGCGTCTTGCGCTTGCTAACCAGTTCCAGTTCGCCTTTGGGCGTCACATGGAACACGCCGAAAAAATCCAGCTCGCGAGTGTCCTGCTGCTTCCCAAAAGCGGGATCGGTGAAATACACCTGGCCGTCCTTGCGCACCACGATGTCGTTGGGCGCGTTCAAACGTTTGCCTTGCCATTTGTCGGCAATCACCTCCACCCGGTTTTTCTTGTCGGTCCGGGTCACGCGGCGGGCGTGGGTTTCGCACGTATACAGGCGCCCCTGCGCGTCAAACGCATTGCCCATGGCCCCATTGGCCTTATCTCGCAGCACCACCGGCGACTGACCGGGGACCCATTTCATCAGCCGGTCATTGGGCGCGTCGGAGTAAATCAGGTAACCTTCCGGCGACCAGGCGGGACCTTCGGCGTAGATATTGTCCGCGGCCACGGTGTCTACCTTATAGTCGTGGAAATCCTGGGCAAGAAGGCGCCACGGAATCAGCATGACGGCAAACAGCGGGCGCATCCCTTTCAGCCTACCGCGCACGGGAACAATTCACTCCGCGGCGGTGTCTGATGCTGCATGCCGCTATGGCTCGAAACTACCCTTGCGGACCTGCGCTACGCGGTTCGCGGCCTCCTGCGCGCGCCGGTGTTCGCGCTCACCGCTTTGCTGGCAATCGCGGTGGGCATCGGCGCGACCACGGCGGTTTTTAGCGCCGTGGACCGTATCCTGTTCCGCCCTCTTCCGTACGCCAATGAGCAGCGCCTGGTGTCGGTGGGAATGCTGGCGCCGCTCGACACCAATGAATTCATGTTTGCGGTGGAATATTTCGATCTCCGCCACGATCCTGGCCCGTTTGAGGAAGTGACGGCGTTCCAGGCGGGCGCCCTCGAATGCGATTTGAGCGAGAACAATCCGTTACGCATGCAATGCCTGCGCGTGGAGTCGGGGTTTCTGAAAACTTTGGGAGTGCCTCTGGCGGCTGGACGCGAGTTCACCCGCCAGGAAGATATTCAGAATGGTCCGCGGTTAGCGATCATCTCTTATCAGCTCTGGCGATCGCGCTTTGCCGGCGACCCGAACGTCGTCGGGCGAACGCTGCCAATTGATGGCGCCGCGACCACCGTCGTCGGAGTGCTGCCCGCCGATTTTGAAACGCCCACTCTGGCGCGCGCCGACGTACTGCTTCCGCTTGGGTTGAACGAATTGAGCGAACGGCAAGGGCGGGCCTTTCGAGTGTTCGGCCGTCTAAAGCCCGGCGTCACGCTGGCGCAAGCCCGGCTGCAACTGGAGCCGCATTTTCAAAGAGCCCTGCTCGAAGCGCCGGCGCCTTTCCGCAAGGAGATCAGCCTGCGCATCCGGCCCGTGCGCGACCGGCAGGTCGGCGAAAGCCGGGCCGCTTCGCTCATCCTGCTGGGCGCCGTCGTGGCCTTGCTGCTCATCGCCTGCGCCAACGTTTCCAATCTGCTGCTGGCGCGCGTGCTGTCGCGCGATCGTGAGATCGCCATGCGATTGGCGCTGGGCGCCACAAGGACAAGACTGATCCGTCAGACGCTCACCGAGAGCGCATTGCTGGGCGGACTTGGCTGCGCCGCGGGTTGTTTCCTGGCATGGGCTCTTCTGCGCCTCGCGATCGTACTGGCGCCCACTGCCTTGCCGCTGCTCGACAAAGCCAATATCGATGGGCGCGTGCTGACGTTTGCGGTTGCGGCCTCCGGGCTCGCTAGCCTGGCGTTCGGAATCGCTCCCGCGCTGCGCCGGCCCGCCAGCGGGTTGCTGGGAGGGTGGCATACCGCCGGGCTGCGGCGAAATTGGCTGCGGCAAAGCTTGATCGCCGGTCAAATCGCCGTCTCGCTGACGCTGCTTGCCGCTGCCGGGCTGTTGCTGCGCAGTCTGTGGAATCTGCAGAACCTGCCGCTGGGCCTGCAGGCTGACCATTTGATCACCGCGCATTTTACGCTCGGGCAGTTGCGCTACGGCAAGCCGGAAGATCAACTCGCTTTCTTCAACGCAATGGAAGCAAAACTGGCCGCGTTGCCGGGCTTCGAGGCAGTGGCCATCAGCGATTCCCTGCCGCCATCGGGAGGCACCCGGAGTCGCTTGCTGGCCGTGATTGACGTCGAAGGCCAGCCCAGAATGCCCGAGGGCACCGGTGGCTTGGTCACCTGGCGCTTTGTCACACCAGCTTATTTCCAAGCCATGGGCATCCGCCTGCTGCGGGGGCGCAATTTTACCGAACAGGATCGTCTTCCATCGGCCAAGACTGTGATTCTCAGCGAATCGCTGGCGCGGCGCCTGTTTCCCAACGAAGACCCGATCGGCAAACATGTTCTGAGCGGCGCCACCGTAATTGGTGTCACGGCGGACACCAAGAACGTCAACTTGACGCGAAGCGATCCGGAATACTATCTGCTGCGCAAGCCGCTGATCGATGCTACTTTTCAAAATGCCGAACCGCCGCTGGGCTGGCGTTCCGCCTGGATTGTCGCGCGCACTCCGTTGAACCCGGAACTTGCCTTGCAAACTCTGCGCGGCGCTGTGCGGGAAGCCGACCCCGCTCTGCCAGTGCAAATGGCCACCATGCGCGGCCGGTTGGTGCAACTGACGGAGCGCCCGCGCTTCAACGCGCTGCTGCTGGCCGTGTTCGCGGGCATCGGCTTGTTTCTGGCCGCGATCGGTTTCTTTGGCGTGATTTCATTTTTGGTCACACAGCGGCGGCGGGAAATTGGCGTTCGATTGGCGCTGGGCGCGACGCCGGCGCGCATCTTCCGCCAAATGACGTTCGAAACCGGTCGCTGGGTCGCGGCCGGAGTAATGGCGGGACTTGCCGGGGCCTTCGTTTGTTCGCGCTGGCTGCGCTCGTTGCTGTTTCAAGTGGAGCCCAACGATCCTTACGCCCTCATCGGCGCCGTTGTGCTGTTATGCCTGGTCTGCATCTGCGCGATGGCGGGCCCGGTGCGCCGGGCGTCGACCGTCGATCCAATGGAGACATTGAGGCAGGAATAGCGCTAACAGTTATACCTAGCAGCCGAACTGGCGCAGATGATGGTCGGCGTGCATGTAGCCCCAACGCATCCAGTCGGAAACTGGCATCGCGCCGAAAATCGGATGCGGGCCAAATTTCGACGCAGAGCTGAAGCGGCGGACCAACTCCATCAAGGCGTTTTGGTCGGCCGCAAATTCCACGGGCTTGGTTCCCCCGCGCTCTTGATCCGCTTCCGGCATCGTTGCCACCCCGTGCGGCCATCTCGGCAACAGATACAGCGCCGTGATCCGTTGCAGACCTGCCAGTGGAGCGGCCTTGGCGGTTGCAGGGCGTTCTCCGAGACCCACCAGGTAACTATCGCTGAGATGACAGATGGCCTGGTGCGGCGTCATGCGGCCCCAGCGGCGGACACTTTGAGGCGTGAGCGTGCGCACGCGGGCTTCCACTTCTGTAACGATGGCCGGTTCCGATAGTTTCTTCATGAGATGAGATTCCGCCGATCCAGTATACTCAGGGTTTCCTATATGTTTTCACGACTTGCTCTCTCTATTCTCCTCGCCCTATCCGGCATGGGCGCACTGAGTGCTGCCGAACTGCCGCGGAAATCGGCGGAATTCGCCATTCAACTGCCGGACGGAAAGGAAGCCCTGGTGAGCCAGTACCGCGGCAATGTTCTGTGCCTGGTTTTTGTTCTCAGCAGTTGACCGCACTGTCAATTCACCACTCAGGTTCTGAGTGGACTTTATCCCGAGCTGGAGCCAAAGGGATTCCGGGTCCTCGAGGCAGCGATCAACGACGACGCGGATCCAGCGGAATTCGCCAGAAAGTATGGAGCAAAGTGGCCGGTTGGCAAGGCCAACGGGACGGCCGCGACCCAGTATCTGCAACTCGATCCGATGAAGCGAAACTTTGTCCCTTACATGCTGTTTATCGACCGGAAAGGAATCATTCGGGCGCAATACACAGGCGGGGATCAGGAGTTCTTCAAGGAGTCGAATCAGGCGCAAACGCTCAAAGCGGAGGCGATGAAGTATTTGTCTGAGCCCGTCGCCGGAGCGAAGAGGAAGTAAGTGCGGCTGACGGAAGCGCAGGCGTTCCGGGCACCAGCACGCGGACGGGACTCAGCTACCACGCGGACGGGACTCGCGGAAGGGGCTCGACCACCACGCGGACGGGGCTCAGCCACCGTGCGGACGGGGCTCAGCCAGCACGCGGACGGGGCTCAGCCACCACGCGGACGGGGCTCAGCCACCACGCGGACGGGGCTCAGCCAGCACGCGGACGGGGCTCGGCCAGCACGCGGACGGGGACATTCCGGGCTGGTGTCCGCAGTCCTTCGCTTGAAACTGTCGTAGGATTGTCCCCTGGCGCTCAGCGCCACTAACAGTGCAAGGCGCAAGGGGACAATCCTGCGGTACCTCAGAGCGAAGGATTACGGACACCAGCCCGGAATGTCCCCGTTCGCGTGGTGGCCCCCGTTCGCGTGGTGGCCCTCGTTCGCGTGGTGGCCCCCGTTCGCGTGGTGGTCCCCGTTCGCGTGGTGGCCCCCGTTCGCGTGGTGGTCCCCGTTCGCGTGGTGGTCCCCGTTCGCGT
>DATFZA010000758.1:0-10973 GCA_035314765.1 Bryobacteraceae bacterium | reverse complement strand
GGTCGATCCCGCTGCTGGCGGACGGCCCGATCAACACCCAATGGCAACGGTTATGCTCCACAACCGAAGAGCGGCAAATCACAATTTCCACCTGGGATAACAAGGCCCTCCAGGGCAAGTGCGAATCCACTGATGCCGCCTCGCTCCGTTTGAATCAGGGCTCCGGCCAGGCGATCACCATAGACCGGTCCTCCATCAAGCGGATTACTATGTATGTCTCGAAACGGACCCATCATTTTCTCGCTCTTCACAAAGCGCTGCGGGAGCACTTGCAATGGGAAGCCAAGGGACTCTCCACGCCGCTAGCGCCATTCGCCCTGGCCGTTATTCCCGTGACCCTTGCCGGAGGCGTAGTCGCCACTCCCTTCGCCCTCGCGTTCGATCTGCTCGATGTCGCGAACGAAGGAACCGTTGAAATCATCGCGCTCTAACACCCGGAGACTCTATGACACGCCCTCTTGCAATTCTGGCCCTATTTATTTGCCAGCAATCTTTGCTAGCTGACAGTTCCATCAAAATTCACTGGGAACAATTGTGTTCCGCAAGCGCCGGCCACAAGCTCGCAATTTCGACCGCAGACGGCAAAACCTTGCAAGGCAAGTGCGAGTCCACCGATGCGACCACGCTCCGCCTGAATCAAGGGCCCGGCAAGGTAGTAACCTTGGAGCGCGCGGCCATCAAACAGATCACCGCAAGAGACTCTCATCACGTTCTTGGCAATGTTTGGGGATTTTTCCTGGGCGCAATCCTGGTCACTCATTACATTGCCTGGCCGCTGAATGTTATTGTCGCGCCGGTCGCCATCGGCCTGGGAGTTGCTGCGTCCCCCTTCGCGCTAGGGTACGACCTGTTTGATTCTGACAGTGGCGAAAATATCGAAATTGTTGGCCTCTGACTGAGAACACTATGACACGGCGCCATGTTCCGAGTTTCCAGCCAGGAAAGTGTCGAGATTCTCACGCCCTGACAGGGGTAGGATGAAACCATTACGGCATGCCCACTCAAGTCTACCGGCTGCGCGTCTGGCTGTTTCTGATCTCGGTCTTGATCCCGGCCGCGGTGTACGGCTTTCTCGGCAGCGTCCTCTACCGGCAGGAGCAGCAGCTATTGAAACACGCGGCGCTCCAGGGTCAGCCGAACGTTGATGTGCGCTTTGCATTCTACACAGCGGGGATTATTCTCGCTCTCGCCATAACCCTCTTCTGCCGCTACGTGGTCTGGCAGGATTACCGCCGTGAGGCCCAGGCCGCCGACCGGCGTACGGAGTTCGTAGCCCGGGTGTCGCATGAATTGCGGACGCCCTTGACGTCCATCCGCTTGCTCGCGGAAACGCTCACCATGGGCCGCGTTACGGAGCCGGAACGCCAGCGCGAGTATCTCAACCACATCACGCAAGAGAGCGAGCGGTTGTCCGCCCTGGTGGATAACGTACTGAGCTTCGCCAAAGCCGGCGCCGCGCGCAGGGAGGGCTTTACGCGCGTGGAGTTGCGCCCTTTGATCGATTCCGTCTTGGCGCAGCTCAAGCCGATTCTCGATGCCCGCGGCTTCCAGGTTTCCGTCTGGTGCGTGTCGGATCTGGCGGTGCAGGGAGACCGCGAAGCGCTGCGCCAGGCGATTCTCAATTTGCTCACCAATGCCCTGAAATACTCCGGGGATTCCCACAAAATCGAAGTGCGCTTAACGCGGGACGCCCGCGGCGCCCGCCTGGAAGTGGCCGACTGGGGCATCGGCGTCCCGCCGGAATTCCGCTCCCAGATCTTCGAGCGTTTCTACCGGGCGCCGCACACAGCGTCCGATAACGGGGCGGGACTCGGGTTGGCGCTGGTGGCCGAAGTAGTCCGCACCCACGGGGGCCACGTCGACGTGCGCAACAACGATCCGCGCGGAGCCATTTTCTCGCTCATTCTGCCGATGGCCAAAGCATGAGCTCGATTCTGGTCATCGAGAATGAGAGCCTGATCGTGAAGGGCCTGCGCGACAACCTGGAATTTGATGGCTATCAGGTCCTCGAAGCGGCCGACGGCGAAACCGGCCTGCGCCTGGTGCGCGAGCGGCGCCCCGACTTGATTGTTCTCGATCTCATGTTGCCGCGGCTCAGCGGTTATGAGGTATGCCGCCGCTTGCGCGCCGAGAAAATCGAGATCCCCATCCTGATGCTGACCGCGCGCGCCGAGGAAGTGGATCGCGTGTTGGGGCTGGACTTGGGCGCGGACGATTACGTCACCAAGCCGTTCTCGGTGCCGGAACTGCTGGCGCGAATTCGCGCCCTGTTGCGCCGGGCGCACGCGCCGGCCAACCTGCCCGCGGACGTGCGATTTGGCGGCGTCCTTGTTGATTTTCTGCGTTTTGAAGCGTTCCGCAACGGCAAATCCGTCGAACTCACTCGCAAGGAATTCGCTCTACTACGTTTGTTGGCGGAGCGCCCGGGCGTCGCCATCATGCGCGATGAACTGCTCGAAAAAGCCTGGGGCTATGAGGCCACGCAAAGCACCCGCACGGTGGACAACCACATCGCCTCTCTACGGTCCAAGCTGGAAGAGAAACCAGGCGAACCCGTGCACTTGATCACTATTCACGGGTTCGGCTACAAGCTTGTCGTCACGGTGCCTGGCAATTGACCAACCACCACCACTAGATCCGGAACGCGCCAACGGTCGCGATGCTCCACGTGCACGATTTCAAAGCCGGCCTCCCGCAGCAGCCCCGCCATTTCTTCCGGCTCGTACACCTTGAACCCGCGCCAGGCGAACTCGAACGGCCGCAGGCACGTCGCGGAACGGAACCCCAGCGCCAACCTGCCTCCCGGCCGGAGCACGCGTTTCAGTTCGAGCAAGCTGGCGCGAATATCGGTCCAATAGTGCAGGCTGTTGCAGCTCAGAATCTGGTCGACGGACAAATTGGCCAGCGGCAAGTGCGCCACGTCGCCCCATTCGACGGACACTCGAGACTGGAGGCTGCGGCGTCGAATGAGAGCCGCGCCATCCCTCACCATGTCCCGGCTGTAGTCCACGCCGATTACTCTCCCGGAAGTCACCTTCCGGCTTAGCGCCAACAGAGACGCGCCTCCGCCGAATCCCACATCGAGCACCGTGTCCGTAGGCGTTGGGGCCAATAACCGGATGGCGGTCTGGATGAGCCGCAGATTGGCAATGTTCATCAGCGGCGCGATGAATTGAGAACCGATCGCTCCCGAAGGGCTACCGAACTGCGATCGCATAAGAGCGGTAAGGGACATGAGCCTACGCCTTTCTCAGGACCAAGTTTCGCTTTCCGAACCGCGACCGTCAGGGAGCGGGCGCAAGGACGGGCAACGCTGCTTCATGACGGGTTCTAAGCATCCATTCTACAGCCGCGCCGCGCCGGTCACCGGACGCGCAAATAAAGTTTCTCCCACGCCCTCAGCGATTTCCCACAATTCTCCCCAGTCGGGATGCCGCATTCCTTGCACCCGCCCGCTAAACTGAAACTTAAGAGGCTCAGCTGATTCGTCGCAGCGGAGTCGACTAAAGCGCAGAAGTTCCCGGGCAACCCAGTGCAATGTCGGTGTCGACGAACGTAGCCGCTTTCGAGAAACGGTCCCTAGCCGTGGGGGTTACGCGCGGTACCTGGAGGCCTCCCTCGGATTTTCTCCCCCGGTAAAACGGACTTGCGACAAGTGCGTCCGCTCATTCGTGGGAGTAGTGTCTCTACGGAGCGGGGTGAAAGCACAAACAACTCGCGACGCAGTTGGCGATGTAAACCAACTGGCGTCGCGAGTACGAAGTAGGGCGGTGGACCGCAGCCGACGCCCTCGTCGGCTTTCCAGCTCAGGATACTAGAACGTGATCTTGGCCACTAACTGGCCGAAACGCGAGTTACTGCTGTAGAACTGATCGAAGCGTCCGAACAGCCCGTTACTCGGGATCAGGTCGTTGCGGCTGGTAGTCTGCGAGCTTCCCGCCACATCGCTGACATAACCACCGGTGTATTGCGCGTGGTTCAAGACATTGAAGAACTGGCCGGCAATCTCCAGGTGCACGCGCTCGGTGACGTTGAAGCGCTTCACCAACGAGAGGTCGATGTTGTCGGTCGGTCTCAGCGGGAAGGTGTTACGGCCGCCGTTGGCGAGGGCGCCCGATCCCGCAACAATATAGCGAGCGTTAGGATTGTTGGCCACGTAAGCAACGATGCCCGGGTCGCCCGCGGATACCGCTTGGCCTTGGGCATTGTAACCGGTTACGCCGCTGCCCACACTGGCGGCCCCGGCGGGATTAATAATTGTGCGGTCACCCGCGGAATCGTTGTTGAGGTTGGAATCGATGCCGCTTTGTGCGGTCGCAAGTTCGGGCGACTGGTAAGTGTAAGTACCGGATATCGTCCAATTGCCCACGATGTTTCGCATCATCCAATTCCGGTCTTTGAATGGTTTGAAGTCGTAGATCGGGCTAAAGGTGAACCGGTGCCGGCGGTCCAGCGCCGACGAAGCCCAGTCCCCTCCCAGGTTCTGGAAATCCTGCGCGCGTCGAGGTGTCAGGTAGGTGGAAAAGTTAGTCGCGGTCGAGTCGTCCAGCAGGTGGCTCCAGGTGTAAGCACCCACAAACGAGAACCCGTTGGAGAAGCGTTTGGTGAGCTGCAGCGCCAACCCGTTGTAAGACGAATAGGCTTGCGGAGCATACGCAACGATGTTATTCGTGAATCCTAGAGTGGCAAGATTGTCGAACGGGAGAGTGGCTGTCCCCCCCGGTACGATGAAAGACTTGACGTCCGCCAGCGTCTTGGTGAGCGAGGCCAAGGTCGCCGCGGACGGCATGCTGAAGAACGTCGGGATATAGTTCGAAGCGCTTACTAACGGGCTGACGTTCAGGCGCGTTTGATTCCACAGATGCACGCCTTTGGTGCCGGTGTAGCGGGCTTCGAAAGTATAGTTCTTGCCCAGCGTCCGTTGAATGCCACCGGTCCAGGTAAGCCCGTAGGGGCGCTTACCGCCGAAGATATACGATCCGACGATGTTACGCGCCAGGATCGGATCGGTGGGGAGCCCGGGCGCAACCCCGGCTAAGCCGCCGTTCGCGAGAAAGTTCGGAGCGTTGCTGCTCAGATTCACATCCTGCGTGGTCTGGAAGAATGGGGGCGCGGCGTTGGCCGTTAGATTGGCATAGGTCAGATTGAAGGATCTGCTGAAGCCGCCGCGGACCACCCACTTACTATCCGGTGAGTAAGCAAAGCCGATTCGCGGTGACCAGTCGTTCGGGCTGTAGTATGGCCGGTTGAAAGTGATGCCGCCCGGGACGCTGGCCGGCGAGCTGTAGCTCTGCGTCCGGGAAGCCACTGGCTCAGTCACATACTCGTACCGAACGCCCAGATTAATCGTCAGATTCGGCCGAATACGGAAGTCGTCGTTGAAGAATGCCGCGTTCTCCAGGTATCCCGTCGGATAGGAAGTGGGTCCCGCACTACGCTCGCCGAGTACATCGGGAGTGAGATCGTACAAGTACTGCTGTAGTGTCGAATACTCGTACTCTCCCCGTACGCGCTGGATGAAGAAGTTAGTCAGGATCACATCCGAAAAGCTGTAGCCCACTTTCAAAGTATGCCGTCCGAAGACCTTGGTCATGCTGTCCTGGGCTTCAAACACGTTCTGGATGGACCCGCTAGGCTCGGTCGAGCCGGGCCCGATTTGCAAATTCAACTCGTCCAGGTCGATGTCGGGGAAGGACTTTAAACCGGGAAATGTCAGCGGTGACACCGGCACCAGCGTCACATTGCGGCTAAACGCGGCGCGGAATTCATTCTGCCAGGTGGGCGAGAACGTATGGAACTCCGAGAGGGAGAGCATGTAGGTGTTGTTCGGCTGGGAGACAAAGAAGGCCGGCAACACCGGGAAGGCATCAATTCCGGTAATCCGGTTGTATATCCAGCGCCCACGCAGTTGGTCCGTGTTGCTCATGTTGTAGTCGATGGACACTACCGCATTGTATGAGTTGTTGTAATTCGGACCAGAGAAGTCTACGCTGCCGATGGGGACGCTGGCGTTACCCACGGTAATCGCCCCCTGGTCGGCTGTGGCCGCCGTACCCGCGTACTTTTGCAACACGCTCAAATTTGTCTTGCTGATGAGAGGATTGGACGCGAGCGCGCTATAGCCTGCCGCGGTAGGCGCAAAGACCGGGGAGGCTGGAGTTGCCGCCGCTCCTATGGGGTTGTACTCGAAGTCTCCGAAGTAAAACAATTTGTCCTTGAGGATCGGCCCTCCGATGGTCGCGCCTAGCCGGTTGTTGTCATAACGCGGATAGGAGTTGATCCCTTGCGTCCAGAACAGGGCGTCGTCGGCGTTGAGATTGCGGTTCTGGAAATACTCGTAAATCGATCCATGAATCTGGTTGGTGCCGCTCTTGACGATGGCGTTGAAGACGCCGCCGGATGCGCCGCCGAATTCGGCGCTGAAATGATTTTGCAGCAACGACACTTCAGCCACCGCGTCGTTGGCGACAATCGCCAGGGGACCAGTGGAGTATTTATTGTTGTCGCCCACTCCATCGAGATAGAAAGTGTTGTTCTCCGGGCGCTGGCCCGATACCGTTGGGCCCGTGCCTTGTCCGACGCCGCCGTTCGACGCCACACCGGCGCCGAGGAGAGTAAGATTCCAGATTGCGGCCGACTGAATTGTGCCGGCGATTCCGGCGCTTCGCGAAAGGCTGGCGGTTGGCAGGTCTTCCGCTTGACGCGTGTCGAAAGTGGTTTGCAACTGCGCGGTAGTGGTGTCGAGCGGGGGAGGGGCCGCGGTCACTTCCACCGTTGCCGAGGTGGCGCCTACCACCAGCGCAACATTTTGCGTGACGGTATTGTTCAGTTGCACCTGGACAGCCTTGACGGTTGTAGCGGTGAAGCCACTGGCTGACGCGGTCAGGGTGTACGTGCCAGGTGGCAGGTTAGCAAACCGGTAAGCGCCGGCGCTGTCGGTGGAAGCAGTGGCTTTGACGCCGGTCGCATCGTTGGTCATGCTGATCGAGGCTCCCGGCACGCCAGCGCCGCTGGCGTCGGTTACGACGCCTACCACGTCACCACTGATCGCCTGGGCGGCCAGCCGTCCCGGAAAAGCGAATGCCAGCGTGAAGAACGCCAGTACTGCGAAGCAGAATGTTGTGGTCCATTGTTTTTGGTTCATAGGTGCCCTTTGGTGAAATGAATTACAACGGTGGCGCGCAAGCGTCCTCGATTCGTATATTCTGTGTCTCTCACTAACTCCTGAAGCGAGCTTCGCGAAAACTACCGATGTTATGTCGAAAGTAGAACGGATCCGCAGGGTGGGAGAACCGGGTTGGGGTGAACGCCGTTCTATGCGTGGTGAGAGGGACAGTCAAGCAGTCTGACGCGAGTGTAGCGACGCTTGGCCCTCCGATCCCTCCGCCAGGGTCCCCTCCAACTCGCGAACGTTAGTGAGCGGACCGCCTGGGCCAACGGCTGTGTATGACACCTGCTGAACGCTAAGTGGGCTGTTTAGGAACCTGCCCCACAAGGCCTGTCTCCCATCCCGTGATCCTATCCGATGACGTACTTAGCAAATGACGCACTAAGCGTGGGAGCCGGATTGGGGTGAATGCGCCTCTACCCGTGGCGAAAGGGACGCCCAAACATTCGCGTAGCCCCGAACGTCAGTGAGGGGACCCTTGCGCTCCGCCTGCGTAGCCCCGCAAATCAGTGAGGGGACGCTTGCGGTCCGCCGTCTAGACCTTCACGGTCAGGGCTTCATGCTGCGGGGCTGAGGCAGTTTCCGGCTCAAAGGCCAGGCTCTCCACGCGGTTGCGGCCTTTGCGCTTGGCCTGGTAGAGAGCTTCGTCGGCCCGGCCGATCAAAGCGTCGGCTGTGGCGCTCTGCCCGGGCAGACTGGTGGTGACGCCGATGCTGGCGGTGAAGTTCGTTTCGGTGGGGCCAATGGTTACGGGCGTTCCCGAGATGCGGCCGCAAAGCCTTTCGGCTTGACTGATCGCCCCCGAGAGATCGCAGCCTGGCAGTACGATCAGGAATTCTTCTCCGCCATAGCGTCCGATGGAATCGTATTGGCGCACGGAGTCGTTCATGCGGACGGCGGTTTCGCGAAGGACAATGTCGCCCGCATAGTGGCCTAGGGTGTCGTTGACCGACTTGAAATGATCGAGATCGAGAAGGGCCACACTCACCGGCGAAACGTCGCGCTCGGAGCGCGCCAGTTCGCGCATCAGAATGTCGAGGATGGACGAACGATTCCAGAGTTTGGTCAGCCAGTCTTTGGTGGCTTGTTCGCGCAGGGCTTCGCGGGCCGCAAACAGCTCCGCTTGAAGCTCCACCAGCCGCGTGCCGGCCCGTAGCCGGACTTTCAGCTCATGCTGGTCGAAGGGCTTGGTGATGTAGTCGTCGGCGCCGGCTTCCATGCCTTCGATCAGGTCTTCGCGGTGGCTCTTGGAAGTGAGCAGGAGGATATAAATGTAGGGCTCGGGTGCGCGGGCGCGAACCAGCCGGCAGATTTCCAGACCGGTCATGCCGGGCATCATCCAATCGAGAATCACCAAGCGAGGCGCGTCGTCGCGTTGCAGAATCTGCCACGCTTCTTCGCCGTCCGAAGCCATGACGACGTCATAACCCCACTTGCGCAGGGTGGCGTCGAGGACATGCCTCGATACGATACTATCGTCTGCGACTAGAATCCTCACGGCGCCGTCTATTGAACTAATTGCGTTCCGAACTCAATTTCGGACGCGCTTGCCCGTTAACATAACATATCGGTTGAAAGCCTCCGCAACCTTAACGCCAGAGGCTCTATGAATATGAAAATCCTGGTCTTTTCGCATGTCACCGGCGAGGGCGCAGACCGGATCGAGTCGATTGTAACACAGTACGGCCACACGCTTCAGTACTTTCATCTCCAGGCCAACGGCTCCCTTCCACGGCTCACCGGCGCCGGGCACCGCCCTTTCGGACGTAAACCTGACGCGCTCCTTTTTCTGGGCGGGCCTATGTCGGTGAATGGCCCCGACGAATTTCTGGCCGAGGAAACCCATTTAATCCAGGAAGCACTAAAATATGGGAATCCAATCCTGGGAATTTGCCTGGGCGCGCAGCTTATCGCCAAAGCGACAGGCGCCAGGGTCTATCGCGCGCCACGGAAGGAGATTGGCTGGCGGCCCGTATACTGGACTGAGGCTGCCTCGGAGGACGCCCTGCTGCAGAATCTGCGCCAGCCTGAACTCATGTTCCACTGGCACGGCGAGACTTTCGATCTTCCCTCCGGAGCCGAATGGCTGGCTTGGTCCGACGACTGCCGGAATCAGGCCTTCCGGTTGTCGGACCGCGTCTATGGTTTTCAGTTTCATCCCGAAGTGTCCCCAGGAACGATTGAAAATTGGCTCCAACAGGACCTCGCTTGTGGAGAGCTGCGCGAAGCCACGGAACCGATTGACCCCAACGCGCACGCGGAGCGGCAGGCTGAGGTGGCGGCGCAAATCTTTGGCGCGTGGGCGCGCCTGATCGAGCGCCTGTTGTGAATGCGTCGACAGCATGAGCAAGCAAGCGTTCGACCAGAAACTCGCCGCGCTGGAGGAATTGCGCTCGGCCACAGATGCTCTGCAGCCCTTGCGTAAGGCGCTGAAAGATCGCAACAACTATTTTGTAAGCAAAGTAGCGGCGATCGCCGCCGAGCGCCAACTAACTGAATTGACTCCCGACATTCTCGCCGCGATGGAGCGCTTTTTCGTGGACCCGGTCAAGACCGACCCGCAGTGCTGGGCGAAGAATGCTCTGGTCAAGGCCTTGAAAGATCTGGGGCATCGCGGACCCGCGATTTACCTGCGCGGCATTGAGCACATCCAGTTGGAGCCGGTCTGGGGCGGGCAAGCCGATTCCGCCGGCACGCTGCGCGGAGCCTGTGCCTTGGCGCTGGTCGATTGCAGCCTGGACGCGTTGGAGATTCTGCGCTATCTGGGAGACCGCTTAGCGGATGGTGTTAAGACTGTGCGGGTGGACGCAGCGCTGGCCATCGGCCAACTGGGGCATCCGGTTGGGGCATTGCTGTTGCGTTTGAAGGCGCTGACTGGCGATGAAGAGCCGGAGGTGCTGGGTCAGTGTTTTGTCTCGCTGTTAAGTCTGGTTTTGGAGGAAGCGGTCTCATTTATTAGCCGGTTTCTGCGGTCCGGACCGGAGGAGATTCGCGCCGAAGCGGCGGCCGCGCTGGCTCAATCCCGGGAGCCGGCCGCGCTGGAGCAATTGACCAGCTTGTGGCGCGAACGGTTGACGCCGGATTTGCGCGCCTCGATTCTGCTCTCCTTGGCTGCATCGCCGTTGCCGCAGACCGGCGATTTTCTGCTGGCGGTCCTCGGGGAGTCCTCGGACGACGATTTGACGAAGACGGCGATCACCGCACTGGCCAGGAGCCGTTTCCACGCAGAACTTCGCCAGCGGGCTCGAGCTTTGGTGGACGGCAAACCAGAAGCCGTACGGCGGCATTTCGAGCAAGAGTTTCCCGCGGCTCAGTAGCCTGGTTGGCTTGTGGGGCCGGTTATCAACCGGCGGCCGGCGCGGACGGGGACACTGCGGGCTCGAGTCCGAACTCCTTCGCTCGATCCTCAATGCAGCAGTGTCCCCTGGGCGCTTTGCCGGAAACCGACCCGCCCCACTCGCCCTCTACAGCCGGCAGATCAGCAATTCCCGCTCGTAAATCATTTCAGGTGGCAAATGATCGTGCAGGTCGAGGAACAGCTCTTCGTGCCCGATCACTTCGGCGCGCCACGCGGCGCGATCGAAGGCTTCCAGTTCGTCGAACTTCGCGCGCGGAAAGTCGAGCCCGTTCCACTCGATGTCTTCATAACGCGGCATCCAACCGATCGGCGTCTCGCGGCCCAGAGAGCGTCCTCTGGCCCGGTCCACCACCCATTTCAACACGCGCATGTTTTCGCTGAAGCCAGGCCACATGAAGCGGCCTTCCGCGTCTTTGCGGAACCAGTTCACGTGAAAAATGCGTGGCG
>DATFZA010000757.1:0-2512 GCA_035314765.1 Bryobacteraceae bacterium | reverse complement strand
TCATCGGGGACGGCGAAAAACGGCTATCGAGACTGTCCGCGGATAAGGTGGCGTTTTGCCAAAACCAAAGCACCCATTGTTTCCGGGGACTATGGTGCTGTGGTTCTGAACGCCCATGAATTCCCACCCCGCGCTTGCATGCTGAGCAATCAGAGAATTAAGCGATGAGGCTGCAGATTCGGTCGGCCCATCTCTCGTCACCGGAGGATCGAACCCAACCGCTTTATACTCCATGGTAGTTGGCTCCTCTCTAAGATCTGACCTCATCTCTTGGATTCTCGGCCGGGGGTTTGCATGGGGTGTCATCTGCGCAGCCGCTGATTTCGCAACTCTGCTGAGGTGATTAGTCTGAGCTTTTTGCTTTTCGGGCGTCCAGTGCATTGAAATTACGGGGAATGGCAGCAAAATCGCCCCTTAAACGTACCCATGTAAAATTGCAGTTATTTGTTGACGTAGGGCTGCAAATCGGCATATGCGTTAACCATGTACATCGAGACCGTCCCCAACCGCAATTCGCCTCCAGCCGTACTGCTGCGCGAGAGCTATCGCGACGGCGGCAAGATCAAAAAGCGCACCCTGCTCAACCTCTCCGCCTGGCCCGCGGAGCAGGTGGAAGGGCTGCGCATCGTCCTCAAAGGCGGAACGGCGGTGCCGCCCGGCCAAGATCCCTTCACCGTTACACGCTCGCTGCCCCATGGTCACGCCGCCGCCATCCTGGGCGCGATCCGCAACACCGGCCTCGACCGGATCCTCGGCCCCGAAGGTAACCGGCCACGCGATCTTATCCTGGCAATGATCGTGAACCGGATCGTCGCCCCCGCCTCCAAGCTGGCCACGGCGAGAATGCTGGATGAGCCAACAGCTTGCACCAGCACGGGAAGGGTTCTGGGGCTCGGGCCGGTCGCGGCTCCGGAGCTTTACGAAGCTCTCGACTGGCTGCTCGCCCGTCAGCCTGAAGTGGAGAAAAGGCTGGCCCGCAAACATCTCAAGGGCGGCTGCCTGGTGCTTTACGACGTCTCGTCGAGCTACGTCGAGGGCCGCTGCTGCGAACTGGCTCGCTTCGGCTACAACCGCGACCGCAAAAAGGGCAAGCTGCAGATCGTCTACGGGCTTCTCTGCGCCGCCGATGGCTGCCCCGTGGCAATCGAGGTGTTCGAGGGAAACACGGGCGATCCCAAAACCCTTGCCGCGCAGATCGGCAAACTGAAGCAGCGCTTCAAGCTCGACCGCGTGGTGCTGGTCAGCGACCGCGGCATGATCACCGATGCACGTATCCGCGAAGAACTTGAGCCCGCCGGGCTCGATTGGATCACCGCCCTGCGCGCTCCGGCGATCCAAGCTCTGGCGGCAGACGGCGGCCCGCTGCAGATGTCGCTGTTCGATGAGCGCGATATGGCCGAAATCAGCTCGCCCGACTTTCCGGGCGAGCGGCTGGTGGTCTGCCGCAACCGCGAACTGGCGCTTGAGCGCGCAAGGAAACGCCGCGAACTTCTGGATGCCACGGAGAGAGACCTCGCCCTCATCGAAGCGGCCGTGGACGGCAAACGGAACCCCTTGCGCGGACAGGACAAAATCGGCATCGCGGTGGGCGCGGTCATCGGCAAACACAAGATGGCCAAGCACTTCGAACTCGCTATCGAAGACGCCAGCTTCACCTTCCGCCGCAAGGAGGACGAGATCGCCGCCGAAGTCAGGCTCGACGGCCTCTACGTCATCCGCACCAGCCTGCCCAAAGAGGCGATCGGGGCGGAGGATGCGGTCAGCGCCTATAAAAGCCTGTCCCAGGTGGAACGGGCGTTCCGCTCCCTGAAGACCGTCGATCTGGAAATCCGCCCCATCCACCACTGGCTGTCCGATCGGGTGAGGGCGCATGTGTTCCTGTGCATGCTGACCTATTACGTCGGATGGCATATGCGCCAAAGGCTGGCGCCGATGCTCTTTGACGATGAGGACAAGGAGGCCGCGCTCGCTTCCCGGCCCAGCCCCGTCGCCAAGGCGCCGCGTTCGGATAAGGCAAAGGCCAAGGACGCCGGCAAGCGGACTGAAGACGGCCAGCCGGTGCACAGCTTCCACACGCTGATCGCCGATCTCGGCACGCTCTGCCTCAATGAGGCCATTGCCGTGACCAACCCGAACTACGCGCTGGCGATGACCACCCGGCCTACGCCCTTGCAGCAGAAGGCGCTGGACCTGCTTGGCGTATCCGTCATCGGCGGCGTTGAGCCAGTCCGCTCCGGCAGCCGTACCCAGTAAACGCCCACTCCCGCGAAAAATATCATCGCAGGATCAGGGAGCTATGCGTTGGCAAAGTAAAAAGTTCAGTTTAGGGTAGGCGCCATGACCAACGAAAGCTCGTCAGCAGGACGGCCTCCCGCCAAGCTGGGGGACAGCGGCGAGAATGATTGGGTTCGCGGCTTGCCCGGGGAAAAGCCCGGAAAAGCGTCCTCGCATGCTCCAGATTGCCACGATGATCCCTCCGGGCGAGCCGTGATCGAGCAAATATTCGAGGAAC
>DATFZA010000756.1:0-8291 GCA_035314765.1 Bryobacteraceae bacterium | reverse complement strand
TGCTGGACAGCATCGTAGCGGCGCAAGAGCCTGGACATCTCCCCGCGGTGGACCCGCAAGCGCTTGCCCTCACCGCCTGGTCGCTGGTGCACGGCATCGCGAAGCTGGCGATTGGAGGACACATCCCGTTCGAGTCCGAAGCCGGGCTGCTGGAGTTCACGAATTTCGCCACGCGGGCTCTCAGTGCGGGGTTGGCGAACTGCGGCACGGCGTGACGTTCGGCTAGAGATTACGCGAAGGAGGGGAGGTGCTGCGGCCAGCGCGACAACGGCTTATCATCGTTGTATGGACGAAGAAGTTGTCACTTTGGGCGGAGGTTGTTTTTGGTGCCTGGAGGCGGTCTTTGACGAACTCGACGGAGTCCGCTCGGTGGAATCCGGCTACATGGGCGGCGAAGTTTCCAACCCGACCTACAAACAGGTCTGCACCGGAAGAACCGGCCATGCGGAAGTGGTGCAGGTCCATTTCGATCCGGCGCAACTGAGCCTTCGCGAACTGCTGGCGGTTTTCTTTGCGATCCACGACCCGACCACGCGGAACCGGCAGGGCAACGACGTTGGGACGCAGTACCGGTCCGCGATCTTTTGTCATTCGGCGGAGCAGAAGCAGACGGCTGAGCAAGTGATCGCTGAATTACGCCCGGAGTTCAAGAACCCGATTGTTACCGAGGTGGAGCCGGCCACGGCGTTCTATGTGGCCGAAGATTATCACCAGGAGTACTTCGTCAACAATCCGAATCAGCCGTACTGCCGCATGATCGTCTGGCCGAAGGTGGAAAAGTTCCGCGCGAAGTTCCGTGACAAGCGCAAGACAACCGTTTGACTCCGCCTGTTTCATGGCCAGGATCGAACGCTAAGGCATATCTCTCGACTCGCCGATATGCGCTCAGATGCATTTTGCGCGGGGATTGGTAGTGGTGGCGGCTCTCGGGATGGCGGTGGCCAACGCCGAGGAACCAAATCTCGAGAATCCGTCGTGGCTGGCGCCGTTTCCCGATGCGGCCTCCACAGGCGTCGCCGCAAATCCTACCAGTAACGAAAGCTCGTATTCGACGAGCGCTGCAGTGGCCGACGTGATCGCGCACTACGAGCATCAGTTTAGGGATGCGGGGGTGGCGTTCGAGTCTAACTACGACGGCTTGGGTACGACTATTCGGGTGCAAATTCCCAAGCGGGCGGCATTGGTTCAGATCCGGGAAAGCGACAGCGGCACTTCCATCAAGACTATGTTCGTGATCGACGTTCCCGTGCCGTTTCATTCCATCTCCGCTGGCTGGCCGGATTGGCTCAATCCAATCTCGGGAAGCCAGTTCCGGGAATATGGCGTTCCCCACATCGATGCTGCCACCCGCCGGAGGTACCTGGACGGTTATTATTCGGCGCCGTTCACGTTCGACCAAACCACCGGATACTACAAGGCGTTGCTCGCGAGCCACGGCTATCAGGTCGGGACGCAGTTGCTGACATCGCCCGGTACTTCGGATTCAGAACGCGTTGGCTTTCTGGAAGGACGTCTGTCCGGCGAATATATTCGCGTGTTCGTTCTCGGGTCGTTGCCGGCGGTGGTTGCGATAGAGATCTGGTAGCTATTAAAGCCGGACTTCTAAAGCCGGACAATCTTGGGTGAAGACAGATTGCGGTAAGCGTTGCGTGTGTCGACGATCAGTTTCGACCGCTCGAGGATGGCGGCGTAGTCGAAGTCGGAATGGTCCGTCACGATCACCACGCAATCCGCGGCGGCGGCGCTCACCAGGGGATCTTCGCGCGTCATTTCGCGGTCTCCATGATCCAAACGCAAGGACGGGACAAACGGATCGCTGAAGGTGACCCGCGCGCCCCTGCGTTCGAGTAGCAGGATAATATCCAGAGCCGGGGACTCGCGCACGTCGTCAATGTTGCGCTTGTAGGCCACGCCCAGAATGTGTATGTGCGAGCCCTTCACCGGCTTCGAGTGGTCGTTCAGTGCGTTTTGGACCTTGTCGGCGACAAAATGAGGCATCTGGCCATTGATTGCCCCGGCCAGTTCGATGAAGCGCGCTTCAATGCCGGCCTGCTTCGACTTCCAGGACAGGTAGAACGGATCGATCGGTATACAATGGCCGCCGAGGCCGGGGCCGGGATAAAACGGCATGAATCCAAACGGTTTAGTTGCGGCGGCGTCTATCACTTCCCAAACGTTGATCCCCATGCGATCGCACATCAACGCCATTTCGTTGACCAGACCGATATTGATCATGCGGAAGGTGTTTTCGAGCAGTTTCACCATCTCCGCCACCTGGGTGGAGCTGACAGGAACCACCTTTTGCAACGCCTGCGAGTAAAACAGGGCTCCCATCTTGGTGCAGGCCGGCGTAATGCCGCCGACCACTTTGGGGATATTCAGAGTCTGAAAATTGGGATTGCCCGGGTCTACCCGCTCCGGCGAGAAGCACAAAAAGAAGTGCTCACCGACGCGGAGGCCCGGCCGCGCCAGCATCGGCAACAGCAGTTCGTCCGTAGTTCCGGGATAGGTCGTGGATTCCAAGATCACTAGCTTACCCGGGCGAAAGTACTTGGCCACTTCCTGGCAAGCATTGACCACAAAGCTCATGTCCGGGTCTTTGGTCTTGCGCAAAGGCGTAGGAACCGCAATATTTATGGTATCCAGGTCCGCAATGACAGAGAAGTCCGTGGTGGCGCGGAACCGCTTGCTTTCGATCAGTTGCCGCACCTCTTCAGAGGGCACATCCTGAATATAGGAAGTCCCCTGGTTGAGCTGATCCACTTTCGATGCCAGCACGTCGATGCCGGTGACATCGAATCCTGCCTTGGCGAATTCTATCGCCAAAGGCAACCCGACATAACCAAGACCAACCACGCCGACGCGGGCCGTCCGGTTTTTTATGCGCTCTTCCAGCGTCTCCACTACTGTTTTGACTGCTTCCATTTTCTCCAGCGCCCTTCCCCTCACTGACGTTCGGGGCTAATCTTCAGTGTAGCCCAGGCCGTTCGGCTTGGTTTTACACGTTTGTTTTCCGCGAGCACTCAACTCTCTACAAGTTATTGATTCTAATATGCAAGTCACTATCCGAGCCCGACTTCAAGAGGCCTCGGCAAGCGGCCCAGGCATGTCATACTAAGTACTGGGATTGTAAGAAATTCTGCCGGTCGCCCCGACTGCCGCCTGCCGGGTTAACATCCCAGCCAGACATTGCCGATGATTCACTTAATGATTCGCCCCGCTGTTTCGCTCCCGCTTAGTACGCACCGATGATTCGGATCTTCAACGTGTTTGTTCCCGCCAGCGTGATCGCCCTGCTGGCATCGGAAATCGTTCTCATCTACTCCTGTTACATTGTCGCGAGCTTTTTCACCCTCGATATCGATCCTGGAATTTTCTTCTTTTACGACAACGGCATTTGGCGGCTGACAATCGTGGTCGCTGGCCTGATGATCGGCATTTATCTGCACGATCTCTATACGCAGTTTCGAATCAAGTCTCGAATCCTCTTGGTTCAACAGCTTTGCCTGATCGTGGGCATCGCGTTCCTGACCCAGGCGCTGCTCAGCTACCTCAAACTGCCGGATTGGACGCTTCCCAAGTGGCAGATGATTTACGGGAGCGGGCTCACACTGGTGCTCTTGCCGGCGTGGCGCCTGCTGTATGGCGCGGTCATCTTTCGCGCGCTGGGATCGGAACGTCTATTGTTTCTCGGTAGCTCGTCCGCTTCCCGGGAAATCGCCGCATACCTGGCGGACCATCCCGAGTCCGGCCTGAGTTGTGCTGGCTATGTGGACGATCTGGACGAACCCGGCACCGAGTTGCCCGGTTGCAAGGTGATTGGTCCGGTTGCCAATTTGACCAGTATTGTCAATGAAATCAAACCGGACCGGATTGTGGTCGGCATGGCGGAACGCCGGGAGCGGCTCCCCATGGAAGAACTACTACGCCTGCGTTTTTCCGGCATTCACATCCAGGAAGTGCAGAGCACATACGAGTCGACTTTTGGACGGGTGTGCATCCGTGAAATCCGCCCCTCGCAGTTGATCTTCACTAGCGAACTGGGCCCCAATCCGAAACAGGTGACCTTTCAGACCGCCTATTCGCTGCTGTTGGCGCTGGTAGGGGCGGTAATTTTCTCGCCCGTTATGCTGTTGGTCGCTTTGGCCGTGCGGGTATCGTCGCCGGGTCCAATTCTCTATCGCCAGAAGCGGGTAGGACAGAGCGATGTGCCGTTCACCTTGTACAAATTCCGTTCCATGTATGTGGACGCCGAGGCGCGAACCGGCGCCGTTTGGGCAAAAAAAGACGACCCTCGCGTCACCCCGGCCGGGCGCTGGCTGCGGGTGCTGCGTCTGGACGAACTCCCGCAGATTTTTAACGTACTGAAGGGCGAGATGTCCGTGGTTGGTCCCCGCCCCGAACGGCCGGAGTTTGTCACCGAGTTGGAGAAGAAGATTCCGTACTACAGCCAGCGGCATTGCGTGAAGCCCGGGATTACCGGCTGGGCGCAGATTAACTACAAATACGGCGAGACCATCGAAGACACCATGAACAAGCTCGAGTACGATCTGTACTACATCAAGAATATGTCGCCGGCGCTCGATTTCTTTATCATTTTTCATACCGCCAAGACCATGCTGCTGCGCCGGGGTTCGCAGTAAACCTGCCCTATAGCCAGCCCTTCTGGCGGGCGATTCGCGCCGCTTCCGTGCGATTCGACGTCCCCATTTTGCCGATGGCCTCCGACAGGTAGTTCCGCACCGTACCCTCCGACAGGCTCAAGCGTTTTGCGATTTCGGCGCCGGTCGCCCCCTCGCCGGCGTAACGCAATACTTGACGTTCGCGATCGGTGAGCGGGCCTGCTTCATTCCAAGCTTCCGCGGCAAGTTCCGGGTCGATCACGCGCGCACCGGCGTTGATGCGGCGAATGGCATCCGCCAGCGTCGAAGACGGGGCGTCTTTTAACAGGTATCCGGAAACGCCGGCATCCAATGCCCGCCGCAAGTAGCCGGCACGCGCGAAGGTGGTGAGGATTGCCACCCGCACCGGCAAGCGCCGGCGCTTGATTTCAGCGGCCAGTTCGAGTCCCGTAAGCTCGGGCATTTCAATATCGGTGATCAGTACGTCCGGAAGGACGGTTAGAACCATTTCGAGCGCTTCGCGTCCATTCTGCGCCTGGCCGGCGACTTCTATGCCGGTATCGATTGCCAACAGCGCTGCGAGAGCGCCCCGCACCATCGCCTGGTCTTCGGCAATCACGACGCGGATGCTCATACCGGCACCCGAATCCGAAGCAGCATTCCAGCCGACCCGTTCCGCTCCAGCACGCCACCCAACGCTTCCACCCGCTGACGCATGCCGCTGAGTCCGTTCCCTTCTTCCGCCGTGCCTCCGCGCCCGTTGTCGGCGATCTCCAACTCGCACCAGCGTCCGTTCTGCCGCAGGCTGAGCTGGCAAACGGTTGCCTGCGCGTGGCGCACCACGTTGGTCACAGCCTCTCTTAGCGCCATGGCGAAAACGTTTTCTTGGGCTAGCGAAAGCTTAGGCGATTGAATCGAAGCTTCCATGCGGATGCCGGCAATCTCGAGCGTTTGGCGGGCTTCGGCCAACTCGCGGCCGATCCCGCCCGAACGATAGCCCTGCACGGCGCTGCGAACCTCCGCCAGCGCCTCGCGCGAGATCCGCTCCACATCGCGAATTTCCTGGGCCGCGCGGTTAGGATCGCTCGCCGTAAGCTTTGACGCCAGCTCGGACTTTAGTACGATCACCGAGAGCGTGTGTCCCAGCAAGTCGTGGAGATCGCGCCCGATCCTTTCGCGTTCCGCGGTCTTGGCCATTCGCTGGACCTCTTCTTGCGCCAGCAGAAGCTTGTCGGTCAACCGTTTCCTTTGACACTGCTGGATGATCACTGAGCCCACCAGCGCGGTGAAGACCTCTGCGGTAATCCAGGCGAAAGGCTGCAGATGGAGAATCAGCGCCTCCAGCCCGGCGATCGCCAGGATGCCGGCGAGATAGCGGTAGGCTGGGGCTGGCTCGAAGACTTTTCCCAGGAAGCTCGCCCCATACACAAAAAAGACCGAGGCGGCAGGGTTGGTGGGAATGAGCGCTACGCCCATTACCACAAAGGCGCCAACCACCCACAGGATGCGCCGGTCCTTCAGCCAGTAACCCCAGAAATACAGGACCAGCGCAGCCACGGTCGCGGCCACCGTAACGACCCGCTCCCACATGGGCGTAGGAAAGAAGAACGGCAGGACGGAGTAATACGCCAGGTAGATGAGATATGCGAACGGGGTCCAGTCCTGATCTTTCGGAAGCAGTCGCATGGATGTCTTACCCGTACATTTTCTCTCCTTCGCGGGAATTGCCGAGCCAGGCAATTCCGGCGAAGATGATCGTGAACGCCGCCAGCGCCTCGACGTGTCCCATGGTAGTACCTTGCGTTGGAGCGTGCAGCATGCCGAGCGCGATCTGGGCGAAATGGTAAGTGGGCAGAAAGGGCGCAATCAGCTTCAGGGCGCCGGGCAGAAATTCGAGCGGAATCCATAGCCCCGCGCAGAACGCCAGCGGCATGTAGATCAGGTTGACGGTTGCCGGCGCCGAGTTCGGTCCGGCAAAGTTGCCGATGGCCAGGCCGAGCGCGCAGAACGGGATCGCTCCCGCGACCAGAGTTCCGCCGAGGGCCAGCCATTGTTCCGCCGGCATTTGAACCCCGCCGAACAATGCTCCTAACGCAAACAAGAGCGCCACTACCACCGCGCCGAATGTCAGTGAAACCGCCGCCTTGGCTAAGAAGTACGCCGCCGGCGGCATGGGGCTGGCGCGCTTCAATTGCAGCCAGCCGAGACCGCGTTCCACGGCGACCCCGACGCCGAACGCGTACAGCGTGGCGCCCACCACGGCGAACGCGCCGTAAGTCGCCAGCAAATAGCGCGCCATCGGCATGGAGGCGCCCGGTTGCTGCTCCCGGCCCATGGCCAGGCCAAAGAAGCAGTAAAACATCAGCGGAAACATAACCGTCGAGATGGAGTAAGTTCGCATGCGCAACAGTTTCAAGAACTCGCTCTTTGCTTCCATCCAGTAAACGTGTGTCATGATCAGGCAGCCTCCTCTTTCATCAATTCAAGAAATGCGTCTTCCAGTCCGGTCTGGGCAGTCCGCGCTTTGATCTCCGCCGGTGTTCCTTCGGCGATGATCCGTCCGCGATTGATAACGGCCACGCGGTTAGCCAGCGCATCGGCTTCATCGAGGTAATGCGTGGTGAGCAACACGCTGCCGCCGCGCGCGACAAACGTGCGGATGTGGCCCCACAGCGCGCGGCGCGCGGCCACGTCCAGGCCAACCGTAGGCTCGTCAAGGAACAGCAGGCCGGGATTCCCGCACAGAGCCAGCGCGAACAGCACGCGTTGCTTCTGGCCGCCCGACAAATCGCCGAACAAGCGATTCTCAATTCCGTTCAACCCCGCGGCGGCAATCGTTTCGGCAAACGGCAGAGGATTCGAATAGTAACTGGAGAACAGCTCGATGTGCTCGCGCACCCGCAGCGTCTCCGGCACCTTCGCCACTTGCAGCAGCGCCCCTCTCCGGAGTTTCGCTTCCTGGCTGGCCGGGGCATAGCCGAAAACGGTGGCAGTCCCGGAGTCGGCTTTCGCCAGCCCCAAAAGTATCCGCACCGCGGTCGTCTTGCCCGCGCCATTGGGCCCGAGAAGGGCCAGCAATTCACCCCGCTCAATTTTCAAGTCGATTCCGCGTAGCGCCTCAATCGCTCCGTAGCGTTTGGTAGCCCGCTTTAATTCCGCAACCGGCATTTCTTATTACCTCCAGCAACATCTTGAATGAATGCGGCGACGGCCACCAGTGGACGTTGTCAGTTTTTGCTGGTGACAAATGTCATGTTTGCCGCAGAACGGCCGATCTCTTTACAGTGCGCTGGCTATTGCTGTTTACGCTCCCTGGGGCGTTTTCCCAGACGATTGACCGATCGGTGGTCCAGCAAGGGACAACGCTACGCGTCCAGGCATCTGATGGCGTAAGAGCGGCGCGGATGGATGGCCATACCATCCGTCTGTTTCCAGCGCCCGAAGGTGGTTTGCTCGGGCTGATGCCGATTCCGGTAGAACAACGGACGGGCCAATACAAGCTGGAGTTTCTGGATGCGGCTGGAGCGGTGGCGCGTGCTACTCCGGTGACCGTCGCCGACGCGCATTATCCGGTCCAGAATATCGTCGTGAGCAAGGAGATCGCCGGGCTTACGCTCTCGCCCGGAGAAGCGGATTTGAGCGCCGCTTTTCGCAAGACGGTTTCCGAGA
>DATFZA010000755.1:0-6279 GCA_035314765.1 Bryobacteraceae bacterium | reverse complement strand
CACCGCGAAATCCTCGTCGAGCGTGCCCACCGTCTTCCCGTCCGGTTCCGCCAGAACCGTGTAATTTGCGTTCTCCGGAATCGCCCCGCCCGAGGTGATCGCGGCTAGTCTCGCCCCGCGCCGCCCCTTCACTCGCCCATTCACTCGATCGCGGTGCAACATCGCCCCGCTGCGGCCGCGCGATGTTGCTATGCCTTCGCCAAGAACCTCCATCACCGCATCGAAGCTGGCCCGGTCGAGATCGCGATAAGGATACGTTCCACGCACCAGAGCGAACAGATCGTCCTCCGCCCATCCGTCAAGCGAGGCCGCCGTTTCGGCCACAATCTGCTGCGCCAGAATGTCCAATGCGTTGCGCGGAATCTCAATGCGCTCCAGATCGCCCGAACGGATCGCGTGGATCAACGCCGCGCATTCAATCAGCTCATCCCGAGTAGTGGGCAGAATCAGACCCTTCGGCTTCGCGCCGATCCAATGGCCCGACCGGCCCACCCGCTGCAGCGCCACCGCGATCGATCGCGTAGTGCCGATCTGGATCACCAGATCCACCGTTCCCACGTCGATACCGAGTTCGAGGGACGCGGTGGCCACCACGGCGCGGAGTTCACCGGATTTGAGCCGCGATTCCGCATCCAGCCGGGTCGCGCGCGAAAGGCTGCCATGATGCGGCAACACCACGTTCTCCCCGAGTCTCTCCATCAACGCAAACGCCACCCGCTCCGACATGCGGCGCGTGTTGACGAACACCAGCGTGGTCCGGTGATTCAAAATGTGACGCGCGATGCGATCGTAGATCTCGGCCCACATCTCGCTGGTCGCAACCGCGCCCAGCTCGTCATTGGGCATTTCAATCGACAATTCCATCTCCCGCCGGTGGCCGACATCGACGACCGCTGCGCCAGGCGACAAGTATTTTGCGACCTCTTCAATCGGCCGCACCGTCGCAGACAATCCGATGCGCTGCGGCTTCTCTGCCAGGGCATCCAACCTCGCCAGCGTCAAGGCAAGGTGCGATCCGCGCTTGTCGTCGGCGATGGCGTGAATCTCGTCGACAATTACCGTGCGCGCGGTCTGCAGCATCTTTCGTGATTTTTCCGCCGTCATCAGGATGAACAGCGACTCCGGAGTGGTGACCAGAATATGCGGCGGATGCTGGAGCATCTGCTGCCGTTGCCAGGCCGGCGTGTCGCCGGTGCGCACCGCCGTGCGAATAGGCACTAGCGGAATGTCCTGCGACTGCGCCAGCGCCGAGATCTCCGCCAGTGGAATTTCGAGATTCCGATGAACGTCGTTCGAAAGCGCTTTCAGCGGCGAGACATACACGACCTGCGTCTCGTCACGAAGCGCGCCGGAGCGCGCATCCCGCACCAGGCGATCCAGGCAGATCAAGAAAGCGGCAAGAGTTTTCCCCGACCCGGTAGGCGCCGAGATGAGAACGTCTCGCCCGGCGCCGATTTCCGGCCAACCTTGTAGTTGCGGATCGGTCGCGCCTTGAAAACGCGAGGCAAACCATTCGGCGACAAGCGGGTCAAAGTCGGTGAGGGTCATCTGGAACCGCCACCTTCATTGTCGCGCGCCTTGTCGCGCACTGTTTAGACCGTCTGGTTGCGTAGCGTCTGGTAGCGGGTCGTCTGGTAGCGGGTCGTCTGGTAGCGCAAGGTCTGTCGCGCACCGTCTAACCCCGAACGTAAGTGAGGGGATCGGCGCGCCGTCCCCTCACGAGCCCCGCGGAAGCGGACGGTCAGACGCGGATGGGGACATTGCGGGCTAGTGTTCGAAATCGTCCTCTTCAACGATCGCAGCATTGTCCCCTGGCGCTGGGCCGAAAGCAGGTCTGCGAGAATGCGGGTCCCCTTTGCGAGTCTGAAACACCTCTCGCATTTTGTGCGACCATGTTCGCAATGATCAAAAGGCTGCCGGCTCTCCTTGCTTTTTGTGTCCTCCTAAGCGGTGACGCGCCCTCCGGCTGGACCCCGGAATTTTCCTTGCAAGTGCAAACCATCGGCGCTGTCGCGCCTTCTCCGGATGGTGCCTGGATCGCTTACGTGCAGTCCAAACCGCTGATCGACGGCGAGCACAGCGAACAGCTTTCCCAAATCTATATCGCCCGCGCCGATGGCTCCCGGCGATTGCAATTGACGCGAGGCGAGAAGAGCTCGACCTCTCCTTGCTTCTCGCCCGACGGCCGCTGGATTTACTTCACATCTGACCGTTCCGGCAAACAGAATCTGTATCGCATCCTGATCGAAGGCGGCGAGGCGGAAGCGCTGACCGACTTCAAGGGCACTCTGGGCGCTTTCAAGATTGCTCCGGACGGCAAAACAGTCGCGTTTCTTGCGCACGAGACACCCGCCGATCTGGAGAAGGCCAAAAAGGAAAAACGCGACTTCCGCGTGGTCGATGCCGACCCGGAAAACATGGCCATCTTCACTATCCCGGCCGACCCGGACGCCGAAGGCAACCGCAAACCCAAGAAGCTCTTCGAAGCAAAGTATCACGTAGAGGAGATGGATTGGTCGCCGGACGGCAGGACCATCGTGTTTGAGCACTGGCCCACGCCACTGGCCGACAACTGGACTCACGCGGATATCGCCGAAGTCAACGTCGCCACGGGCGCCATTAAAGAGGTCGCGGCCACCCTAGCGGCCGAAAGCTCGCCCCGTTACTCACCTGACGGCCGCTACATCGCTTTCACCAAATCGCCCGACACGCCCCGCTGGCCCAGCGAGCACCGCATCGCTCTGTTCTCTCGCGCCAACGGCGAAGTCCGGATGCTGGCCCCAACGTTTGACATGCAGCCGAATCTCGTGGGTTGGTCCGGCGACGCCCGGCACTTGATTTTCGAAGAGGCCAAAGGAACCCGCACAGCCCTATATTCGATGCCGGTGGATGGTCCGCCGCAGGTGCTCTACCTGCCGGACCATGGCGTGATCGCCGGCAGCACGTATCTCAATCAAACCGGGCGCTTCATCGGGTTGGTCCGCGAGACCCCCAACGATCCGCCGGAAGCCTACGTTCTTCCGGTGACCGGCGGCGCGCCAGTCCGCGTGAGCCGGGCCAACGACAACCTGCCGCGCCTGCCCCTCGGCGAAACCAAAGTTATCCGTTGGAAATCCAAAGACGGCCAGGAGATCGAGGGTTTGCTCACCTACCCGGCGGGCTATGAGCCGGGCAAAAAGTATCCGCTCATCCTCAATATTCATGGCGGTCCCACGGGTGTTTTTGGCGAGACTTTCACCGGGCGTTTCAGCGTGTATCCGATCGCCGTGTTCGCTTCCCGAGGCTACGCGGTTCTGCGCCCCAACCCGCGCGGATCCAGCGGCTACGGCCAGGAGTTTCGCTTCGCCAATATGGCCGACTGGGGCGGCAAAGATTATGAAGACGAAATGTCCGGCGTCGATCATGTCATCGCCATGGGCCTGGCCGACCCCGATCATCTCGCGGTGATGGGCTGGAGCTATGGCGGCTACATGACCAGTTGGATCGTGGGCCACACCGACCGCTTCAAGGCTGCCTGCATCGGCGCAGGCGTCACCAATCTGTGGAGCTTTGAGGGCACTTCCGACATTCCCGGTTTCCTGCCGGATTACTTTCGCGGTGAGCCTTGGGAACAGTTCGAAGCCTTCGCGCGCCACTCTCCCATCTCCTACGTGCAGAACGTCAAGACGCCCACGCTGCTGCTGCACGGCGAAGCCGATGAGCGCGTCCCCACCAGCCAGGGCTACGAGTTTTATCATGCTCTGAAGCGCCGCGGCGTCACTACCCGGATGGTGGTGTATCCACGCACTCCGCACGGTCCCCGCGAGCCCAAATTCATTCTCGACATCGCCCAGCGCCATCTCGACTGGGTAGACCAATACGCCAGGTAAATCATGAGACGCCAATTTGTTCTTTTCGCAATTTTCGCCGGCTCGCTCTCCGCCGCCGAGTGGACGCCGGAGTTGTCCATGAAGGTCCGCACCATCGGCGACGTGACTCCGTCCCCCGATGGACAGTTGATCGTCTGGACCGAAACCGCCCAGATCCTCGACACCGAAAAGAGCGAGTCCAACGCCCAGCTTTTTCTGGCGCATTCAGACGGTTCGCATCGCCTGCAACTCACGCACGGCGAGAAAAGCGCTAACTCCCCCGAGTTCTCGCCGGATGGGCGCTTCGTCTTTTTTGCTTCTGAGCGAACCAGTGCGACGAGTCCGCCGACCGGCCCGTCATCCAGCCCATCATCCAACGGGGCTCCCGGCAAGCGCAACGTCTTTCGCATTGCCGTGGATGGCGGAGAGGCTGAAAAGATAACCGAATGGACAGGCTCGCTGCCCACCTACCATGTCTCTCCCGATGGCAAATGGATCGCGTTCTCGGGCGCGCCGGAACGTCCGGAGATTGAGCAGGCCAAGAAGCTGAAGCTGGATTTTCGCGTCATCGATGAAAATCCGGCCGATCTGGCGCTCTTTGTGCTACCGGTAGAAGCCAACGCGGAAGGCAAGCGCCCTCTGCGGCGCATTGCGAATGGACCGTTCAGCGTCGGCGCTTTCACCTGGTCTCCCGATTCGCGTCTGATCGCGTTGGAAACCCGCCCCACTCCCGATGCCGATGACGCGCGCAAGACGGACATCCTCGAAGTCGCGGTCGAAGCCGCGACCTTACGCACCATCGCCGCTACCAACGCAACCGAATTCCAACCCCAATATTCGCCCGACGGCCGTTATCTGGCTTTCGTCCGCAGCGCCAATCCGCCGGCCGGAGTCCTGGCAAACCACATTATTTTGCACAATCGCGCCGATTCAAAAGATCGCCAGCTTCCCGATACCTTGGATGGGCTGCCCAATCTCATCGGCTGGGCCGCCGACTCAAAGTCCATGTTTTTTGTCGAGTGGAAAGGCACCCGCCAGGCGCTTTACTCTATGCCCGTGGATGGCCCGCCAACCTCCGCGTTCGTTCCCCATGGCACTTTCAATCAGATTCGCCTCAACGCGTCCCACACCCACGCGGGCGTCGCCCTACAGAGTTCTTCCGACCCGCCGGAAGCCTTCGCCATGGAACTCAGCAGCATGCATCCCGTACAGGTGAGCGCCGCAAACACGGATCTTGCCAAACCCCCGCTGGGCGAGACCAAAGTCATCCAATGGAAAGCGAAAGACGGCAAAGAAGTGGAGGGCCTGCTCACGCTGCCCGTCGGCTACCAGTCTGGAAAAAAGTACCCACTGATTCTCAACATTCATGGCGGCCCGTCCGGCGCATTTGGCGAAACGTTTATTGGCGCGGCCGGTCTCTATCCCATCGCCACTTTCGCGGCCCGCGGCTATGTCGTGTTGCGTCCCAATCCGCGCGGCTCGGTTGGCTATGGGGGCGCTTTCCGCGCCGCCAATGTCAACGATTGGGGCGGCGGCGACTATCAGGATCTGATGTCCGGCGTGGACGCTCTCATCGCCCAGGGCATCGCCGACCCCAACCGCCTGGCCGTGATGGGCTGGAGCTATGGCGGTTTCATGACCAACTGGGTAATCTCACAAACGCAGCGCTTCAAGGCCGCCGCCACCGGCGCGGGCCTCTCGGACCTGATTAGCATGTGGGGCACCAACGACATTCCCACTACGCTCGACGATTATTTCTCTGGCGCGCCGTGGGAAGAAACGGAGCGTTATGTAAAGATGTCGCCGCTCTATTACGCCAAGAACATCACCACGCCGACGCTCATTCTGCACGGCGAAATCGATCCGCGCGTGCCCACATCTCAAGGCTATGAGATGTACCACACCCTGAAGCGCCGCGGGGTCGAGACCACCATGGTCGTCTACCCGCGCACCCAGCACGGCCCGCAGGAGCCGAAGTTCATCCTCGACATCATGCAGCGCCACCTGGACTGGGTCTCAAAGCACCTCTGAAGCGGCCCGATTTCCTGCGAGGAGAAATCGCACGGTTTTACCGTGGGCTCGGCAACGGCTTTTGTCGCATCCGTCCCTTGTGGCGGCGCGGCGCGAGGGCGGCGCCTTCCCCCTCCCGGGCCAAATTCGAAACCCATTGGTACCTTGCCGCGGGGCGACCTCACGGGCGGCCAATCGCGATAAAGACTGGCCGGGTGAATTGAGAGAGTGCCACGCGTCGAAGAATCGGCGAGGGCGACGATCGCGTCTGTTAGCCTGTTGGCTTTGCCGGTGGGGGAGTAGCGTGGATGGTACGGGAGCCCGCGGTGCAAACGATCCCGGTCATAATAAGAAGGGACGATTATGGCAACTTCAGCATCAGTCTCGGCCGAGGAGTATTTGAGCACTAGCTACCGGCCCG
>DATFZA010000754.1:0-2551 GCA_035314765.1 Bryobacteraceae bacterium | reverse complement strand
AGTGGCGAAAGCTTCGTTCAGCCAGATGTCGTCCCACCAGGCCGTGGTCACCAGGTCGCCAAACCACTGGTGCGCCATTTCGTGCGCCGCGGTGGTTGCCCAGGTGCGCTGGCGGTTTTGCGTGTCGTCGCTCGCCTTCGAAAGCAAAATACTGGACCCATAGGTGATCAGGCCGGCGTTCTCCATGGCGAAATTGCTGATGGGCATGGCCACGGTGTCGAGCTTTTCATAGGGGTAAGGCATCCCAAAGTAAGTCTCGAGTATCTTTAGCAGCGGAGCGATGGTGGCTTTGGCGTATTCGGTTTCGCCGCTGTGGCCGCGCGGCAGGATGATCCGCAACGGCGTTTTGCCCACGCGTCCCGCGTCCACTACGTCGAAACGTCCTACGGCCAACGCCACCAGATAGCTCGGCAGAGGCGGAGTCTCCTTGAAGGTGACCAATTTCTGGGCGCCTGTTTCCGGCGTTTCGGAGAGCACCGGCGTGTTCGAGAACGCCAGTTGATCTTTGGGGACGCGCAGGCGCAATTTCCAGGGAACCTTGAACGCGGGTTCGTCAAAGCAGGGAAACGCCCGGCGGGCGTCGGTGGGCTCAAATTGGCTGTAGACGTACCACTCGCCGCCATCCTTCAACTGGAACAGGCCTGCGCTGCTGTTGCGGCTGATCTTGCCCGAATATTGAATGTGCAGTTTACCCGCGCCCGAGAACGGAGCCGAGAGAGAGAGTCCGGTGAAGTTTTCGTTGCCGGGGACAACGGTCACTGAAGCGCCATTCAGGGTGACGGTTTTGAATTCTATCCCGGCGGCGTTGATCCAAAAAAAGTCCGCTGGGTGAGCGGCCTTGATGGCGATGTCCACGGTTCCGGAAAACGTATCGCGATCCGGAGTAATGGCGAGTTCGATGGAATATCCGGTTGGCTGAATGTTGCCATCTAAACGGACCGCCGGAGGTTGGGGAATGCTGGCGCCCAACACTGCAACGTTGACAAAGAAAAGAATCGATTTCACTGCGAAAAAACACCTACCTTGGCTGGAGCCGAAACACGAGCCGGACTTCTCTGTAACCACACGATTGCGAGCGCGCCCAAATATAGTCCGCCGCCTATCAAGAGAGTAGCGCGCAAACCGAGATAGATAGACAGCACGATGGCGCCGCACGATCCGAGCACGCTGGCGGCGGCATTCAGCGACCAGGCCCAGCGGACCGCGTCTGGGAAGCGCGCCTCCAATTGCGTCAGCCCGGCGGGAAATGGCATTCCCATGAGGAACGCCGCGGGCGCAATCAACAGCGCCGTGATCAACATCTTGCCGGGGAGCGGCCAACCGGTAACCACCTCACCCAGCGGCGTGACAACAAATGCCAGCGTGATGACCGCGGCCGAGATGGCGGCCAGAACCCAGCGCAGAGATGCTTCCGCGTCGCCCGAAACCAGGCGCCGGCTAAAAAAGCTACCCAATCCGCTGGATATCAGCATGGAGAAGATGATGACAGTCAAGGCGTACGTGGGATGACCGAGCACCAGAACGAACTTCTGGATCAAACCGACCTGAATCAAGATATAGCCCGCGCCAATCGCGACAAAGTACAGCAGAGAGCGGCGCACGCCGCCATCGGAGGGCAGCCGCGTTCCCAGCAGAAGCGGGGGCAAAGCCAAAACAATGATGGTCGCCAGGATACTCACCAGCACCGAACCGAACAACAACGGCAAGGCCTTATTCACTTTGTAGTCCGCCGCCAGCGCCGGCCCTCTTAAGAACGCCCAAACTTCATGGGGTTGCACAGTATAGAAGAAGAATGGCCGGTCGTCCCCCACGGGGGTGACATCAAATGGGTAACCGTCCCAGAAGGCCTGCGGATCGGGGCTGTCTAGCAGCTTGGCGAAAGCAGAGCTGTCTGCTGGCGCATCGGGATAGTAAATCAGTTGAATACCCGTGCCCTCGATGGCTGCGCGGGCCCGGTCCAGGTCTTCGCCTGAAACCGGTTTCCGGAAGATCATCACTGTATCTTGCGCGCCCCATCCGTTCAACCGTGCTGCGTCTTCCCGAAACACCAGAACATGCCGCTTGGCGCCGGTTTCGCCAACTTGCGGAAGAGCGGTCATGGCGAGCGAAACCAAACGCAGAGATTCGCGCGGCGGATCGAATCCCCAGCGCGTGAATACTAGCAATCCATCGTCCGTCAAGTGGCGCAAATAGTCGGCGAATGCGTCGGTGGTGTAGAGGTTGTTTTCAGAAAGCGCGAAGGCGCCCGCCGCCGTGGATGCCCAGGTGTCCACTAAGGTCGCTTGCAGCACCTGATACCGATCGTTACTATGGCGGACAAAGCTCCGGCCATCTTCGATGTGGAGATGAACCTCCGGCCGGAAATACAAACCGCGGGAATAAGTTGCGAACTGGTGCTTCATCACGGTGTTGGCGATGATCGGATTGATTTCCACCGCGGTGATATCCTGGCTGCCGGACGCGATCGCGCGGCTCACATCCCACCCGCCACCGGAACCAATCACCAGTGTCTTGGCCCCTGGGCGGATATCGTAGGCGAGGCCAGGTCCTT
>DATFZA010000753.1:0-11466 GCA_035314765.1 Bryobacteraceae bacterium | reverse complement strand
ACCGAAACTCCCCAAAATCCGGATCTGCGGATAGTGAACATGCGTATCGATCAGCCCGGGCAGCAGATAACCGCCGCGCAGATCGCGTACGGTGGCGTGTGGATGGGCTCTGAGTACGGCCTCATAATCGCCGCAAGCCGCGATTCTGCCGTCGGCGATTGCCAGTCCTCCGTCCACATAGGACTTCAGCCCGCTCGCAGGAGGGTGAAAGCCAGGAGCGTGAAAAATTGTCCCGCGCAGGACAATCACTCTTGAATTATCTCCGCGGCCCGCGTCACGGCGGAGCTGCGCGCTTCCCTCACTCGCTGAATCGCCCAGAAGATTCGCTCAGGCGTGGCTGGACTATCCAAGGTAATGACACCACTCTCACCGAACGCGGCCTCACCGAACGCGGCAATGGCATCGCGAATCGCTTCCCGCACCGAGATCGCCAGCATCAGCGGCGGCTCTCCCACCGCCTTGCTGCCAAAGATCACGCCCGGCTCGGCTGCGCGCTCCAGAAATTCCACGTTGAACACTTCCGGCAATTCAGAGAAAGAAGGAATCTTGTAAGTGGACGCTCCGGCCATCGCCAATCGCCCTTGCCCATCCCACAGCAGCTCTTCTATCGTCAGCCAGCCCGCGCCCTGAATAAATCCGCCTTCAACCTGGCCGCGATCGACCAGCTCCGAAAACGATTCGCCCACGTCCTCCAGCAAGTCCGCGCGCAGAATCCGGTGCATCCCGGTGAATCCATCGATCTCCACCTCGCTCACCGCAGCGCCATATGCAAAGTAGTGAAACGGTTTGCCTGTCGCCGTTTTCGGATCGAAATGTATCTCCGGAGTTCGGTAGAATCCCTGCGCGAACAGCGCCACACGCTGCCGATACGCCGCTTCCACTACCTGCGCAAATGAAATGCTCTTCTCGCCGGCCGCTACCCGCCCCGCTTCAAACCGGACCGATTCCTCGTTCGCCTCCAGCAGCCGCGCCGCCACCGGAACCAGCCTCGCTTGAATCTGCCGGCAGGCGTCCAACACCGCTGCGCCATTGAGATCGGTGCTGGCCGACGCCGCGCTGGCGGAAGTGTTCGGCACCTTGTCCGTGCGCGTTTGCATGATCCGCACCGCTTCCATTTTCACGCCCAAAGACCGCGCCGCTACTTGTTGAATCTTGGTGTGTACGCCTTGCCCCATTTCGGCGCCACCATGGTTGACCTGCACGCTGCCATCGCGATATACCAAAACCAGCGCCCCACCTTGATTGAAAAATGTCGCCGTAAAAGAGATGCCGAACTTCACCGGCGTGATCGCGATCCCGCGTTTGGTATGCGCGTGCGTTTGGTTATACTCCCGGATCGCCGCGCGCCTCGCCACGAAACCGCTGGTCTCTTTCAGCCGGTCCCAAATCAAGCGAATCCGCCCCGCGTCTTTCACCGGCTGGCCATAGTGCGTGACATCGCCCTCGGCGTAAAAATTCCGCTCGCGTACCGCCTCAGGCGCCAGATCCAAACTGCGCGCGATCCTGTCCAAAATGTCTTCGATCACCAGCATTCCCTGCGGTCCGCCAAATCCCCGAAACGCAGTCTGCGAAGTCTTGTGCGTCTTGCACACCCAGCCGGTCGCGTCGAGCGCCGGCAGCTGATAGCAATTGTCGCAATGAAACAGCGCCCGCCAGAGCACCGGCTCGGAAAGATCGAGACTCCAGCCCCCATCGGAATACAGCGAGAGTTCCAGGCCACGCAAGCGCCCGTCGCCTTCGAACCCAAGCTGGAATCGCGCCAGAAACGGATGCCTCTTGCCGGTCAGCACCATGTCCAGATGCCGCGGCAAGCGCACCCGCACCGGCCGCTTGGTCTTCCAAGCGCCCAGCGCCGCGATGGCCGCATACGGATTTGCTTGCACCTCTTTGCCGCCGAACGCTCCACCCATCCGCAAACATCCCACCGTCACCATGTTCCGGGAGATTCCGAGTACTCGCGCGATCACTTCCTGAGTTTCGCTGGGATGTTGGGTGGAGGATTCCACGACGACCCCGCCTGTTTCATCCAACCTCGCGATAGCGCATTGCGTTTCTAAATAAAAATGCTCCTGGCCGCCGATGAACAGCTCTCCGCGTAGCCTATGCGCGCTGTCGGCAATCGACGACGCAGCGTCTCCTCTGCGAATCTGATGCGGGCCCGCATGAAAGCTCCCCGCCGCGATAGCATCTTCGATCGACAGAATCGCAGGCAGCGCCCGGTACTCGGCCACCACACGCGCCGCGCCTGTCAGAGCCGCTTCCTGCGTCTCGCCCAGCACCCACGCCACCGGCTGAGAATGATACGTAATCTCGATCGGAAACAACGGCTCGTCATGCCGGTTTGCCCCGGAATCGCCCTCGCCCGGCACGTCCTCGGCGGTCAAACAAGTCGCCACTCCCGGTTCCAACAGAGCCGGCGCAACGTCCAGCCGCGTCAGCAAAGCATGGGCGTGCGGCGCCATCACCGGCCATGCATGCAGCAAGCGCGGATACTGCGCGATCAGATCGTCGGTATAGAGCGCGCGTCCGGTAACGTGCCCCGTGGCGCTTTCATGCGGTACGGTCGCGACGGTCTCTACGGTCTTTATATGTCTCATGCCGGCAACTCCGTCCGGAATTTGTCCAGCAAACTCTGCGCCATCGCCGAACGATATGCCGCCGATCCGCGATGATCGCTCAGCGGAGAAAGCGACCGCCCAATCGCCACCATCGCGTTATCCCAATCCATCGACTCTTCCAGAATCTGCTCGGCCGCCGGTACGCGCAACGGAATCGCGGCCACGCCTCCAAACGCCAGTCTCACTTGGCTGCCCATCGAAAAACAGGCGGCCACCGTGCTGATATCGTCCATCCTGCGCTTAGCCACTTTATAGAACCGTATCTGCGCCGGCAACGGCTTCGGTATCCGGATCGATCGCAGCAGTTCTCCCGGCTCGAGCGCCGTTTGCCGATAGTCCCGGAAAAATTCGACCAGCGGAACCACCCGCTCTCCATCCACCCGGCTCAGACGAACTTCAGCTCCCAGAGCCAGCAGCAATGGAGCTGAATCGCCTATCGGAGATGCCGTCACCAGATTTCCTCCCAGCGTCGCCCGATTGCGAATCAGCACAGACCCGAACAGCTCCAGCCATTCTTCAAAAACCGGCGGCGCGCTCGTCCACAGTGCTTCAATCTCAGTCAACGTCAGCGCCGCGCCGATCTCGACGGAGGCATCATCTTCGTGAAACTCGCGCAGCTCCGGCACACCTTCCACACTGATCAGGTGCCGGAACCGTTGCAAGCGAATATTGGTCATCACCCCTAGATCGGTATTCCCCGCCACAAAGCATGCCTCCGGATCGGCGGCGGCTAAAGCCAGACAACCGGCAAGTGAGTCCGGCCGGGAAAATCGCCCCAAATCATTTTCATAGCTGAGTGTCGCGATCTGCGGCGCAGGTTTCGCCAGTCGCTCAAACAAATATCCGCTCGCCATGGGGCGCAGACTCTCCATGGCCTCGCGAATCGGCCGGTAGCCCGTGCAGCGGCATAAGTTTCCACCCAACGACTCCGCGCCCTGCCGGCTCGCGTGCCCGGCGAACATACTCACAATAAATCCCGGCGTGCAATACCCACATTGCGATCCGCCAAGATCCACCATCGCCTGCTGCACCTCCGCGAGCCGTTCCGCATCCGCCAGGCCTTCCACCGTGTACACCTCCGCGTCCGCCACCATCGGCAACGGAATTAGGCAGCTATTGGCCGCGAGCAATGTGGTTCTCCCCGCCACCTCGCGCACCAGCAGCACCGCGCACGCGCCGCATTCTCCCTCCGCGCAACCTTCTTTGGCGCCGGTCAAACCGCGGGAGCGAACAAAATCCAACAGATGTGTTTGTGGCGCGATTTCAGCTACGTCGAGTGTCTCTCCATTGAGCCGAAACGTGAAATGTCCGCAGGGGGACGGCATGTTGAATTCTACCGTATCGGGGCTCAGGGCGTAAGACGCCGCTACTCGTTTCCGCCTAACTCCGGACGCCGCCGTCCCCACTCACTGCCCGCAGGATGGCGCGAATGTGCACCTGCGCGCAATCGATGTACGGAAAGTTCGTATTCGTTTCATTGAAGATTACGGACAAATCCGTGCCCGCCAGAACGATCGCCTCCACCCCATCCCGCTCGCAAAGCCGCCGCGCCAGTTCCGTCAATCCGCGATGTGCCGCCTCTGAACCGCGTCCGCTCGATGCCAGCCCAAAGTACGTCTCGTGAATGTATTCGATCTCGTCCGGCCTTGGCGTGACGATTTCTACGCCGTCCAGCATATCGAACAGGCGGGAGTGCACCGTAAACCGCGTCCCAAACAGCGCCACCCGGTGAAACTTCCTGGCGCGAATTTCTTCGCCGATCGATTCCAAGGCATTGACTACCGGCAGTGGGGACAACTGCAACAGCTCTCGGATGCATAGATGCGGCGTGATCGCCGTCACCGCCGCAACCGCCGCACCACCTTCTCGCAACTGGCTGATCAATTCCGCCAGGTATTCGGCCAGCCGCATCTTCTCACCGGCCTGCGCGTGTCGCAGCACCCGCTCCATGTCCGCATGGATCATCAGCAGCGGCAAATACCCTTCGTGAAGCTTGATCAGTTCCTGGTAATAGTGAACCGTGGCGCCCACGCCCAGTCCGCCGATAATCCCCAGGCAGCGGGTCATTTTTTGCACCTTACTTTACAACGGCGGGTTCGCCATCCGACGGAAAGCGGTACTCTTCTCCAGCCAGCCGCGCGATCAGCGTGCCCGGCCCCAGCGGTTTCCCATTCCCGGCAAAGAACACGGCGCCATCTGTCGATTCGCCGGGCTGCAGCCGCGCCTTCACCAGCACAATCGCGGAAGCCGCCGCGGCCGCCTTTATCCTTACCGTGGTCTCCGCCAGCGCGCTCTGCCGCCGGCTCTCGTAACCGTTGGTAGTGTGCATTTGGATGTTGCCGTACACCCCGGCCTCATACGATGTCACCAGCTTGATCACGTCGCTGCGGGAGCCTTTGCTCAGCAGCGTCGTCACGACGGAAAGCGCCGGCGACACCGGTAGCACCGTGCCGTCCTCCATCTGATAGCTGAAATCTTCCGGTTTCACCACCCACGTCACCGGCGAGCCGTTGGAAATGATCACCTGCAGAATCGAGTAATCGTGTACGTGCTTCGGCAGGCCGGCAAACATAACGGTGACACCGCCCTTGGTCAGAGTCTTATAGTGCAAACCGCCGGACTCGAAATCGATTATCTGCGCCGAGGCGCAGAAACACACTAGCGCCAGCGCCACGCTCAACCTCATATAAGACATCTTAAGATGCTTTTGAGGTAGACGCTAGTTTACCGTCAACTGGATCGTGCACGTCGCGCTGCCAGCCGGTGAAGTCACTGTGATGACGGCCGAGTAAACCCCCCCATTCGTGTTCGGCGCAAGCGTGGGCAGAACCGTTTGATCCATCGAGACCGTGATCACTCCCGGTGTGGTTCCAGCGGTCGTGTCCACATCCAGGAATGCCGGGGACACAGGACTACCGTTCTGATCCACCACATTGCTGACGGTCACCGAATAGGCAAGCGCGCCGGCACTGGCGGTCACGTTGATGGCCTGGGAAGGCGGAAAAGTTGTGGATTTCGACTGGTAGGTGTAAGAAAGCAGGCCCTGGTCCAACATCAGTGTCGTGCTGGGATTCAGCACGTTTATTGTGGCGAAGTTGCTCACATACCCGGACTGCGCGATGTAGAGCTGCGCCAGGGGATTGGTCGCCACCCCGCTGTTCAACTGCAGCAGCACACTGTAAACGCCCACTGATCCCGGCAGGTACGAGGTCTGCACCAGATCCGCGGTAAACTGATCCACCTGAGCATCGTCCACCGTGACCGTAGGGTAGTTAACACCCGTATAGGTAAACTGCTGCCCGGTCACCGCTGCATTGGCGGCATCGGTCGGCGCAATGGTGCCCAGACCCGTTGCGATCAGTTGAATCACTTCGCCCGGCTGAGCAGGATTGGTGTTGTCCACCGGCAGGCCGGTGAGATTGTTCCCGCCCACCGTCGTCGTATTTCCGCTGCTGTCCGCCGTGTTTAGCGCCGTAACGGTGATGAGTGCTGTCGAACCGGCGCTCGTGACGATAATCGGCGGGTTTGGATCGGCGCCGGGTGTCTTGTCAGTCAGCACAATCCGCAAATAGAGACTGGCGGGGGAAGCCACCACCAGAGCGTTGGGATCCGCGTTAATAGTCGCAATCAACGCATCGCGAATACTCATCAGCGTGTCGGTACTTTGTACGGTGTAGCTGTAATTGACGCTGTTGATGTTAATGGTAGCGGTGTCACCGGGCTGAATCGCGCCGCCGATATCCACCAGTTCGATTCCCGCCGGCGACGCGTGATAAGCGTAGGCGGGCCTCGGTTCATTGCCCGTCATCGCAAACACCCCAGGCCCTTGCGGCAATATCGGAATCGCAATCGCCGTCGTCGCAGTCAGGCTACCGTCGCTTCTCACGGTTCGCACCACCGCGCTCACGCTGGTGGTGTTTTGAACTTCGAACGGCACTTGTGCGTCTATCTGGTTGGGATCGACGTACATCAACGGAGCCTTGATTCCATTGACAAACAGCTCTACTCCATCCAGAGACGTTGGGTAGAATCCCCGGGAATCCGGAACTCCCGTCATTGGCTCGCCATCCGTCAGAAAGCCGCCGAACACCGTAATCAACGAACCGGGCGCAACGGTTTGCGCGTCATTGGCGTGGCTGAGAGTGGACCCATCGGGCGTAAGCGTAATCAGCGGCGAAGTCGACGAATCCTTTCCCGCAGCCAGCACGGTATAGGTGATATTGTTCCCGCTTAATCCGGCTACGCGCGCGGTCAAAACCAGTTGTTGAAACACCACGTTCGCCAGCGCCACCACGTTCGGATCGGCGGTACCCCCTTTGCCGTTGATTACAGCCGCCACGTTCTGGATCACCGAAGTAATTGTGTCGCCTGTAACCACGGTGTACTTGTAACTGGTGCCTGAAATCGTGATGGTGACGATATCGCCAACCTGAATACTTCCGCCAAAGAGGATATCGGCGAAAGCGTTTACGGTGAGGCTGGCGGCGTTAACGATACCGGTGGGCAGGATCAGCGGATGCGCCGGCGTGAAAACCACCACTCGCCGATCGAACGGATCGGCGACATATAAGTTCAATCCGTCGGTCGCCATGCTCATGGGAGTCCTGACGGAATTCGCCGCCGAAGTGAACGTGTTGGTCACCGTAACGGCATCCGACACGTCGTTGGTAAATTCGTCCAACTGCCCGATAATATTGGTCGCTTCCGCCCCGTTGCTGGCCGGAATCGTGTCGTATTCCAGAATCCGGTCGTTTCCGCCGTCGGCGATAAACAGATGGGTTCCGTCCGAAAGAGCGAAGCGCGGGGTATCCATCGTCTTCCCGCATTCCGTCGGGTAAGTGGCCGCGCCCGTGGTGGAATCCGTTCCAGTTGACGTGCACAGCGCGCTCGAGTTGTTCGGGGTGTTACTCACCATGTCCGGCTGGCCCACCACTAGATCCGCCGGTTGTTGCGTCTGTGTCGGAATCGAATTCCAGATCAACACCCGGTTATTCCCCAAATCGGTTACAAACAAGCGCGTCCCGTCGCTCGTAACCGCGATCGGGTAGAAAAGATTGTTGGCGGCCGGCGTGATCGAAACCGTTTGAGAAGCCGGCGCGGTGGTGAAATTCGGCTCGCCCAATACGTAATCAGCCGGTTGCTGGTTGGTGGCCGGAACGCTATTCCACACCATCACGCGATGGTTTTGCGTGTCGGCTACAAACAAGCGGCCACCCACCAGCCACACGCCCTGCGGCGCACGGAACGATTTGTTGTCCAGCACCAGGGCCTTCACCGTGACGAAGTCGGGCTGGCCCAACACCACGTTGGCCGGCGCATTATTCACAGTTGGTATCGAATTCCAGATCAGCACCCGGTTGTTATCGGTGTCGGCAACTACCAAATGAACGCCATCGCTCGCCACAGCGGTTGGGGTCCGCAAACTGGATGCAGTCGGCGGCGGGAGAGGAAAAGTCAGCGGCACTGGCGACGTAACAAAGTCCGGCTGCCCCAGCACAACATTCGCCGTGCCTCCGCAAACCGGACACGCCACGCCCTGCGGAATGTCCGTCTCCGGAGGCGTGACAAAGTTACTGATATTGTTGAAGATCAGAACCCGGTTGAGAACCGGCGCAGCTTGCACGCGATTGGAGTCAACCACGAACAGCGTATTGTTGACATAGGCCACGCCTCCGGCGGCCCCTAACCTGCTCGCCGATGGGACATCCGCGGCTTGCGCCGTGAAGTTCGACTGGCCGATCACGATGCGGGCGGCTTGCCCGGTGATGTAGTCGGCTGCTGGAAGAAGGATTGGGCACAAAAATAGAGCGGCGATGTACTTCATGTATTGAGGCTTATAAACTGACCCAGTATAACAAGCATATCCGACGAAGCTCGCTGTCTGTAAGTTTCTTAAAACAGACGTTGCAACAGCGTCAGAGGAAGCTCAGGCTTTTCTGAACGAGTATGCCCACTCCTTTCGATGCCGTCGTGGTCGGTGCGGGGCCAAACGGCCTCGCCGCGGCTATCACTTTGGCTCGGGCAGGGAAATCGGTAATCGTATTTGAGGCCGCCGAGACTGCGGGCGGTGGTGTCCGATCGGCGTCCCTGACGTTACCTGGTTTCGTACACGACATCTGTTCGGCGATTCACCCGCTCGGCTTTGGTTCGCCCTTTTTCGCGCCGCTGCCCTTGCGAGATCACGGCCTGGAGTGGATTCAACCGCCAGTTCCGCTCGCCCAGCCGCTTAAACACGGTGAGGCCGTGTTGCTGCGCCGGTCCGTCGCCGACACCGCTGCGCAATTCGAGCGTCAAGATGCGGCTGCGTACCGTTCTCTCATGCGTGCCAACTGGGCCCAACTGGCGCCGGACATTCTGGCCCCATTACACATTGTGCGCCACCCGCTCCCCTTTGCCAGATTCGGCATCAAGGCTATCCGTTCGGCGTCCAACTTAGCGCGCGGCCGCTTTCAAGGGGATCCTGCCCGCGCTCTCATCGCCGGTTTGGCGGCGCATTCCATGTTGCCGCTCGACGCTCCAGCCACCGCCTCCGTCGCCCTGGTGCTTGGCCTGCTCGCTCACGCCGTGGGCTGGCCGTTTCCCCGCGGTGGAGCGCAAAAATTTACCGACTCGCTGGTGTCTTATGCGCAGTCGCTGGGTGTGCGCCTCGTCGCCAACGTCAAAGTCGATAGTCTCGACCGCTTGCCGCCTGCGCGCGCGGTTGTTCTCGACGTTACCCCCCGCCAGCTACTGGAAATCGCCGGAGAGCGTCTCTCGCGCCGCAATCGTCAGGCGCTATCGCGCTTCCGTTACGGACCGGGCGTTTTCAAAATCGATTACGCTCTCAGTGCCCCCATCCCCTGGAAGGCATCCGCCGTCAGCCAGGCCGCTACGGTTCACATCGGCCCGACGCTTGAAGAGATCGAAGAGTCCGAACGCGGCATCACCACGCCGGAACGGCCCTACGTTTTGCTGGCGCAACAGAGCCTCTTCGATCCCACTCGCGCGCCCGCCGGCCACCACACCGGCTGGGCGTACTGCCATGTGCCGCACGGCTCCAAGGAAGACATGACCGTCCGCATCGAGGCCCAGATTGAGCGCTTCGCTCCCGGCTTTCAAAACACGATTCTCGCGCGTCACACCATGACCCCGGCCAACTTCGAAACCTACAATGCCAACTACGTCGGCGGGGACATCGCTGGCGGAAGCAGCGACTGGAAGCAGTTACTCACCCGCCCGTTTGTCCGGCTCGATCCATACCGCATGGCCGAAAGCGTTTTTCTGTGCTCCTCCTCCACGCCTCCAGGCGCGGGCGTTCACGGCATGTGCGGCTATCACGCCGCGCGGTCAGTCTTGCGGTGGCTGCTGGTAAAATGACGTTTGTCTTCACTCATTGAGCGCGCTGGCGCGTGGTTCTTGCGCTCGGGCATTCAGGATCCAAATGGCGGCGTTGGCCGCTATTACCGCTCCGATCTCGAAACCAACGCGCGAATTTCCACCGAAATCACCGGTTACGCCGTCGCCGCGCTTGCCTACTCTTACCGCCGGACCGGGCTTCCCGAATACCGGCAGGCCGCGCTCCATGCCGCGCACTTTCTGATCGATTCCGCGTGGGACAAAGAGAATTCCATTTTCCCTTTCGAGTACCCGTCCAAAGGCCTGGCTTATTTTTTTGACTGCGGAATCATTGTTCGCGGTCTGCTCGCCGCCTGGCGTTTGAATGGCGAATCCACTTGCCTTTCCGTTGCCGTTCAGTGTGGCCGCTCCATGCTGTCGGATTTCCGGGCTGGGCAGACCATCCACCCCATCCTCGCGCTGCCCGGGAAACAGCCGCTACCCCATGCACCGCGTTGGTCGGCCAGCCCAGGATGCTATCAGTTAAAGGCCGCTCTAGCCTGGCATGAACTGGCCCAAGCTACCGGCGCCGCGGAGTTCCAGCAAGCGTACGAGGAAACTTTGGCGCAGGCTCTCGAGAACGCTGAAGCGTTCCTCCCCGGCGTCGAAGTGCGCGAGAAAGTGATGGACCGCCTGCACGCCTTCTGTTATTTTCTCGAAGGCCTGCTGGCGGCGGCCGATCGAAAGGAGTGCCCCGCTGCGTATCGGTGTGGCTTACAGCGCGTGACCCACCACTTGCGCGAGATCGAACCGGAATTCGTGCGCTCCGACGTCTGCGCCCAACTCTTGCGCGCGCGCCTTTACGGGCACGCTCTGGGCATCGCGCCTCTCGACGAAACCGCCGCGGCTCACGAGGCCGCGCAAATCGCAAACTTTCAGTTAAGCTCCACCGACCTCCGCATCGACGGCGGTTTCGTCTTCGGCCGCAAGTGCGGCGCCCAACTCCCCTACGTCAACCCCGTCTCCACGGCGTTCTGCGTCCAGGCGCTCACGCTCTGGGCGGACTGTCAAGGGGGTACTTTCGCGCCCGCCACGGAAGAGTTGATTTGAGTCGCAAGCAGGGATGGGGACAACCCTACGACTGCGGCAAGCTCGCGCGGCGACAAGCTCGCAAACTCGCGACTGCGGCAAGCCCGCGACTGCGGCAAACTCACGACGGCGACAGGGTCGCAAGCTCGCGACGGCGGCAGGCCCGCGACGGCGGCAAGCTCACGACGGCGACAAACTCACGACGGCGACAGAGTCGCAAGCTCGCGACTGCGGCAGGCCCGCGACGTGGATGGGGACACTGCGGGCTCGAGTCCGAACTCCTTCGCTTGAGAACTATCGCAGGGGTGTCCCCTCAGGCGCTCGGCACCGAAACAGGTATTTCGGCAAGGAGGAAGCGGCCAGAACCAGTCACTTCCCTCGCTCCGCCAGCATCGACGACAACAATTCCTCCAGCCGGTCGTAGCCTGCCGCCATGCCATGCTCC
>DATFZA010000752.1:0-36712 GCA_035314765.1 Bryobacteraceae bacterium | reverse complement strand
ACCAACCCCCGGCCGCGTCTCGGCCGCAGGTCATGTCCCTCCCATGCTTCATCCGGCCGGCATGGTAGGCGTGGCCGGCCCCATGGCGCGCACCGCGGCCGATGTGCGCCTGCTCTTCCAAATCCTGGCCGGATATGACGGACAGGATCCCTTCTCCGCGCCGGTGCCTCTTCGCGATGCCAGTCTCCAAAATCTGCGCGTTGGCCTGATCGAGAATTTCAACAAGGCGCCGGTGCAGTCCGCGGTAACCCAGGCTCTTCAAAAAGCCGCATCCTGTCTCGCCGAGTTGAAAGTGGAAGTCGAGCCATTCTCGACCCAAGGCCTGGAGCGCGCGCCCAACCTGTGGTGGTTATTGTTCGGCGTGCTTCCCGCCTGCTTGACTCAAGACCTGATCGCGGGGCGCGAAGACCAAGTCCATTGGACCGGCACTGAGTTCCTCAACGGAGCGCTCGGTGAGCCTGAGCCAACGGCAAGACAATTGATGGAAGCCTTCGCCTCGCGTGACAAAATGCGCGCGGCTCTGCTGCGCCAAATGGAACGGTATCCGGTTCTTCTTGCCCCTGTCAGCAGCGTCACCGCATTTGCGCATCGCCAGCGGCGTTATCAGACTCCAACTAAAGAGATCGGCCAGTTTCAAGCCATGATGTCCGCCACTTGGGTAAATGTACTGGGTCTGCCTGCCATCACAATCCCATTTGGAATGGACAACGAAGGTCTGCCGGTGGGCGTGCAACTGGTCGCGCGCCCGTTTGAAGAAGAACTGTTGCTCGATTTGGCGGTGGAATTGGAGAAAATAAGAGGACCATTCCCGGCTCCGCCGCTGCTAGGATAAAGGTCCGCCGCTGCTAGGATAAAGGTCCGGCGTTGTTAGGATAAAGGTCCGCCGTTGTTAACTTTAGTACCTGCGCGCCCGCTCCCTGACGGTCGCGGCTCGGAAAGTCCCGCTCCCCGACGGTCGCGGCTAGCGAAACTTCCGCGCTGTAACTGTTAACATGAGTGAGGTTAAGATAGAAAAAAGGGTCGATGTCTACTAGCTACTTCGAGAACATTCGCCAGAGTTCTATCCAGCAATCTCTGCTTGCTGCCGCCGAAGGCCGCCGCGTCCTGCGTGAGCAGTGCGCAATCGCCGCCAATCGCACTACGGAGGCCCTATTGGCGTACCAGAAAGCCGAAGGCTACTGGTGCGCCGATCTGCTGGCCGACACCACGCTTGAATCCGACTACATTCTGCTGCAGCTCTGGCTCTATCCGCCCACGGCGGGCGCCTGGAATCCCCCCTCCCTCGATCGCATTCGCAAAGCAGCCCGATCCATCCTGGACCGGCAGTTGCCCGACGGCGGTTACAACGTCTACCCCGGTGGTCCGGCGGATGCCAGCGCTTCCGTCAAGGCCTACACCGCCCTCAAACTCGCGGGCATTGACCCGGAGAGTGAGCCCATGCTGCGGCTGCGCCAAAGTATTCGCGATAATGGCGGCATTCAGTCCGTCAATAGCTACGTCAAAATAAATCTCAGTTTGTTCGGGCTTTATCCGCGCGATTGCGTTCCCACCGTTCCGCCTGAGTTAGTGCTGGTACCCGGAGGCATTCTTTATGAAATGTCATCCTGGACGCGCGCCATTATCGTTCCGCTTTCTATTGTGCAAGCCAGAGGCGGAATCCGCCCCGTTCCGGACGGCTTTCATCTCGACGAACTGGCCCACCCGCGCGCCAGTTTCCGGATTCCGCGGCGCGACAAAACCTCCCTGATCTTCCAGCAAATCGATCGCGCCCTCAAGCTGTGGCAGCGCCGCGGCTCGCGAAACCTGCGCGACGCCGCCGTTCGCGCCGCGGAAAAGTGGATGCTCGATCACACTCGCTACAGTGAAGGGCTCGGCGCCATCTATCCATCCATGATGTACCTGATTATGGCGCTGGATTGTCTCGGGTATCCCGCCGACCATCCCGATTTGATCGAAGCCAAACGCGTCTTCAACAACCTCATGATGGAAGGCGAGGATAGCCTCATCTTTCAGCCCTGTTACTCCGTCGTTTGGGACACCGCCTACGCGGCATTCGCCCTGGGTGAGAAAAACGACATTCCTCACGAGCGCATCGCCAAGGCTGCACAGTGGCTGGTGGAGCGCGAGGTACGGCACAAAGGCGACTGGAGCGTCAAGCGTCCCGACCTCGAACCTTCCGGCTGGGCTTTTGAATTCGCCAATGAGCAGTATCCCGATATCGACGACACCGCGCAGGTGCTGCTGGCCTTGGAATACGCGAAGTCGCCGGACGCGGAGGCGCAGGCGCGTTGTGAAGCCAGGGCGCTCCACTGGCTGGTAAACATGCAGTCGCAGGACGGCGGCTGGGCGGCTTTCGACGTCGATAACAACTGGGCCATTCTGAACAAGGTTCCGTTTGCCGACCACAATGCCATGCTCGATCCCACCTGCCCGGACATCACCGGACGCGTAATGGAAGCCCTTTGCCGGCGTGCGTATCCACCGGCGCGAGAGGCCATCGACCGGGGCGTGCAATATCTCATCTCGACCCAGGAACCCGACGGTAGTTGGTACGGGCGCTGGGGCGTGAATTACATCTACGGAACATTTCTTGCCCTGCGCGGTTTGCGGGCCGCGGGACGCGCCGCAGCAGCTGAAGCCGTTTCTCGCGCCGGCCGATGGATTCCGTCCGTGCAGAACAGCGACGGCGGTTGGGGCGAAAGCTGCGCCAGCTACACCTACAATCATTACGTCCCGGCCAAGAGCACGCCCTCGCAGACGGCGTGGGCCATTCTCGGCCTGCTGGCCGCCGGGGAACGCAACTCGCCCGCGTTCGAGCGCGGCGTACGCTATCTGCTCGACACGCAGACTGCCGATGGAGAATGGGCCGAGGATCTCGCCACCGGCACCGGCTTCCCCAACGTGTTTTACCTGCGCTATACGCTGTATCGAAATTATTTCCCGCTGCTGGCGCTGAACGAGGCGCGCGTGGCGCTGCAGTAAGTGTGTTTCCGCTTCTGGCGCGGCACTGTCGTCGGGAAAACCGTCAGTCATGTTTGGAGCAGCTATTCGACATGCTTGTTTATCGAATTCGGGACACTCACTCCTGGTGATTTCTTCGTAAATCACAAAGGCGTCTCCCGGCAATTCTCTCCGCAAGGAGAATGGTCGATAACCTCCATGGAAAGCTGGCCGGCATGGACGCTGTCGCTGCCCGGGCGAAGTCTGGCGTCGTCCGAAGCTCACGAAGGAGTTCGTGAACGCGCGTTGAGACTTCTGGTTGGCCGAAGGCTCAACAGCGTAGAAATCGACAAACGCTCAAGATCGACTCGCCTCAGGTTCTCGCATGGACTTGTGCTCGAAACGCGGACGTCAATTCGGAGAATGCGTGGAGTCCATCATTGGCTGCTTCGCGGGCCCATGCATGGGACTGACGACTGGCCTTCCATCGCCCTCACTCCACGCTCGGCTTGATGACGAACGAAGCGCCTAATGATGCGTTGGCGATGCTACAATGACATCAATGCGAACTACGCTCAACATCGATGACGAAGCCCTATCGGCGATCAAGAAGTACGCGGGCGACCGCCAGATTTCGCTTGGCCAGGCAGCTTCCGATCTGGTGAACCGGGGAGCGCAGAGCCTTCCCGAGTTCAAGACGAAGAACGGCTGGGTCGTTTTCGATCTGCCGCCCGGAGCGCCACCCGTCACGAGCGAAATGCTCGATGATTGGGAGAAGACAGACTACGAGGAGGAACATCGGCGTGCGTTTTCTCCTCGACGTTAATGTCTTGATCGGGCTCGCGTTCCCATCGCACTCCTCGCACCAGCGCGCACATTCATGGTTCCGTCAGGAGCCCGATCGCTTGTGGGCAACCTGCCCGTTAACGCAAGCCGGATTCCTTCGTGTTGCCAGCCGTGCCCTGGGAGGTTCTCGCGGTGCGGTTCAAAAAGCCCTTGGTGGCTTGGAGCGGAATTGCCAGAGCCCCGGCCACGAGTTTTGGCCCGCGGATGTCGATCTGCGTGATTTGAACGATTCGCAGCGATTACGCCTGATCGGTCCCAACCAGATAGCCGACATGCAACTCCTCCTGCTGGCCCACCGCCGCAGGGGACAGTTAGCCACCTTCGACACGGGATTGAGAGAGCTCGCTTCCGGCGGCCGGTACGCGAGTTCTCTCTTGGTCCTGTAAGCCGCCGCAGGATTGTCCGCGCCGCGTTCATAACGATCATGACGAAGAGCGGTCGCTTTGACGAGAAGTTAACGGCAATTGCAGATCAAGCTACCGGAGGCTTACGCGGCAACGTGAGTGTGCTTAATGGATGCGCAACGGGTCTCGATGGGCCCTGCGACTAGATTCTAGCCCGGCCAATCCGAGAAATCATCTCGCATAATTCTCACCTCCTCCTCTGGTGCTATCTTCCAAGCATGCCCGCCACCAATTGGGTCCTCCACCATTTAGCGCACCCTTTGCAGACTTCGCGAGCACGAGAGGAGGCGCGCCAGCGGCTGCTTCCCGATCAGCGGCCAACGCCTCTCGAAAACCTCTCTCCCGATAGCCAGAAAGACGCGGTTCTCGCCGCCGAGCGTCTTCTGGAGGCCCACCGCGCGTACTTGCGTGAGTTCGATGTCGTCAACGCCAAGGCGCAGGAGATTTTCGATAACCGGGACTGGGTGCAAGGCGCCCTCAACGCGGACAATCGCGTACGCCTCTACCGCAACGCCGTCAACGAGACGTGGCGGAGCTTGCTGCAACAATTTCCCGGACAATTGCCGCATCGGGAGTTCTGGATGGGGACGCGGTGGGCGTTTCTCGAACGAGTGTTCGACGATTATGACGCCGACCTCGCGCTCACATTTTTCTATTCCACCATGCGAATCGCCTTCGACGACCAGGACGCTCCCGTCGAGTACGACGACGATGGTTTGGCGGAGCGCTCCCATATTTGGAGTTTGGATCCGGAGTGGGAAGCGTACCCGGCGCGGACCGGCCAGCAGTTGACCCGTTCGGTGGTATTGGCGTTAAGGGCGTGTGCGTTCCGCGCGCCGTTCCAAGACATCGCACGGGACGCGTCGCTGGTTGCGGATCGTCTGGCACAGACGTGGCGGCAGATTGGGGGCGCGTCCACCCGCCATCTTCAAATACTGAAACCGGTTTTCTTCCGCGATCAAGAGGCCTATCTGGTGGGCAAGCTCTGCTCCAGCCGCGAGGAATTGCCCGTGGTGATGGCGCTGCGGCACGAGGAGGCCGGAATTACCGTCGACGCCGTTCTCACGGGTAAGGAGGACATGCGGAAAATTCTGTTCGTGTCCACCCGGTCGACGTTTCAGGTCCGCACCGGCAACTATCGCGAAATCCTTCGCTTTCTGGATAGCCTGGCGCCGGAGCGGGGACATCCCGCAATGTGCGCGGTGCTCGGCTTCACTCATCCGGCCCGCGTGGCGTTAAACCAGCGCCTGCGCCGGCATCTGCGGGAGACCCCGGAACAGTTTGCCGCCGTTCCGGGCCGGACAGGCATGGCGATGGTGGTCTTCGCGCCGCCGACGTTTCCGTATGTATTTAAAGTGATCCGCGATACTTCGTCGAAACCAGGATGGACCGGCACGGGACGGATCATGGAGCTCTATCGCTGGGTGCACGAAATGAATCGCGGCCGCCTGATGCTGGATGCGTGGATTTATCGCAATCTACACTTCCCGCGCGAAGCGTTCGCTGAGCCGGTGCTTCAGGATCTGCTGAAAAGCGCGCCCAGCAGTGTTCGGCTGGACGGGGAAACAGTGGTTCTGAAGCACGTCTACGCCCAGCGCAGAGTGCGCCCCCTGAATACTTTCTTCGACGAGACGAAAGATGCGACGTTGCGCGAGCGCGCCGCCGACGCACTGGGCTGCTTCGTCAAGGATCTGGCAGCCATGGGGTTCTTCATGGGTGACTGTTACGGATTGACCTTCAACACCGGGCTAACCCACGGGTTCAATGTGGCGCTTTTCGACTTCGACGACCTTGGGCCGCTGCTGGGCTACCGCTTCCGGGAGACGCCTCGACTGGCAGACGAGGAAGACGAAGCACTGTGGAACAGCGAAGTGGATGGCTCCTGGTTTCAGGTGGATGAGAACGACGTTCTAGTAGACGAATGGGAGCGCTTTCTGGGCGTTCCGTCCGACTTGCAGGACTATTTTCGCCAAAGGCACGGCGATCTTTTCACTCTGGACTATTGGACGGCGGTGCAGCGCCGCGTAAACTCCGGCGAGTTGCATTACGTTCTGCCCTATCCGCTGGAACGTCGTTTGGCGAAGTAGCGAGGCAAGCGTGCAAGACCGGTTCCGCCATATCAAGCTCCATCTCGTCCGGCTGCTCTTTCCTCCAGGAGCAAAACAAACGCAAGTGGAATCAGGAAGTAGCGCACCTCCGCCAACTCGGCCAGAAATGCGCTCTGGCCACCATCGTAGCGGCAAGATGGATACCTTCCGTGCAGAACGGCGATGGTGGTTGGGGCGAGAGCTGCGCCAGCTACCTCTACAATCATTACGTTCCGGCCAAGAACACGGCCTCGCAGACGGCGTGGGCGATTCTCGGTCTGCTGCCGCTGGGGAAGGCAACTCACCGGCCTTCGAGCGTGGCGTGAGTTATCTGCTCGACACGCAGACTGCCGATGGAGAATATTAGTTGCGCATCCGCTCCCTCACGGTCGCGGCTCTGTTACGGAACCGCGCGCATCCGCTCTGTTACGGAACCGCGCGCGTCCGCTCTGTTACGGAACCGCGCGCATCCGCTCTGTTACGGAACCGCGCGCATCCGCTCTGCTACGGAACCGCGCGCATCCGCAAGCGGCCACTCGCCAGTACTTCTGACGCTATGTTTAGTGGCCTCACTCATCGAGCGCTACTTGCCTGGCGCCACGGGGATCGTATCGCGCAGGGCTGCCGCATGCTCGCGCTGCCAGGCGCTGAAATCGCTCATGAAGTCCAGTTGCGTCTTGCGCAGTGCGTGCTTGGCCTCAATCCGATCGCCGAATTCCATGTAGGTTTCTCCCTGGCGGAAAGGCGCCCACTTGGGCAAACCCGGGCCATTGGGGTCGCCGCTTCGTGCAAAACGAACCCATGCGCCGCTCATCGCTTTCGACAGCCGATCGTCGGTATCGGTGTAGTCGTCGGGCCGCACCGATAAGTCGCCAATCATGGAGGCGCTGGTCCCGTACGCCGAGTCGGGAAGAGTCGCGAACACATAGGGAATCTCAGCCGCATGGAATGCGCCCCACTTGATCCGCTTGCCCACGCCGCTGACGCGGGTGAATTGGTACTGGTAGGTGTTATTAGGACTGACTTGGGAAACCGCGCGCAGGACCGCTCGCGTGCCTTGCAAGAATACATAATCGGTGTTCACATGCACGGCCGCATCGTACGCATCGGCGTCGGCGGAAACGGGGTAAACCTGGGCCGCTGCCTCCATCCGCGGGCCGAACTGCTTGGCGGCGAACTTATTCCATTGCGCCACATTGCGAACGGGTGGCCCGCCGAGCAAGGTGCCTTCGTCGGCGTTGGTCCCGGCGATGAGCGCGACATGGTGGAATTTGCCGGAGGAGAACAGGCGAGCCGGATCGTCAGGCAAAACCACGCCATCGACAGCCGGCATGTACGCTTCGCCTCGATCGGCGCGATCGCCCGCCATGTCCATGGGACCGGCCAGCTTCATGATTTCGGCGGTGCTCTTCGACCGCAGCGCGGCCAGATCGTCCCCGAACTGCTTCTCGGCAAACTGCTCGAACGGAACCCTGCCATACCAGGATTCGCGAACGTGGCTGATGGGATTGAACATCCAGGCGGCGCTTTCCGAAATCACTTTCTGAAATAATCCCTGGGCGGCGGGCATCACCATCAGGTAGCAGACCGCCGTGCCGCCGGCCGATTCGCCAAAAATGGTCACATTGTTGGCATCGCCGCCAAACTGGCCGATATTGCTCTTCACCCATTGCAGGGCGGCAACCATGTCGAGCAATCCCTGATTCCCGTCCACTCCTTCTTTGCTAAGCGCGGGATGCGCAAAGAACCCGAAGACACCCATGCGGTAATTGATCGACACCACCACGACACCTTGGCTGGCCAAGGGCTCGCCGTCATAGAGACTTTGTGAGCTGGCGCCGAGTTGAAAGCCGCCACCGTGGATCCAAACCATGACTGGCAGTTTTTCGGCGGAAGAATGAGCCGGAGTCCAGACATTCAAACCCAAACAGTCTTCGCTGGCGGGCTGTCCGGTGATCAGCGCGACGGTCTGCGGGCACATGTTGGGAAAAGTCTTGGCGACGCGCACCCCTTTCCAAGGCTTGGGCGGCTGGGGCGCTTTCCAGCGCAAGTCGCCGGTTGGCGGCGCGGCGTAGGGGATGCCCTTGTAGGCGCGGACGGACGTGCCGCTTCCCGCGACCAGGCCGGAGTCGATCTTGACCAAGGTTTCCAGTCCGGAACCGGCGATCAGACAGGAGACGGAGAATAGAGCTGCGGTGAGGAGCCTCATATACCGGACATGATAGCTGATCGGCCTCAGGTTTGCTTGGTCAAGGGGCAAGGTATGCGCCAGGCCTTCCCGGATGCGGCTGTGCGGATAGCTGAACGCGCAAACCGCGAATCCGGGCCCTGGCGGTGGGTTGAACCGACTCACGGTAGCTCGGTTTGAGGGTTCCGGACGGATCGCCGGAGCCGCGTCATCGCCCGATCTGCCCGTGAATATTACACCATTTCGCAATTACGGTCTCGTATTGCCGCTTGGGCCCCCGGTCACGGTTGGGGGGGGATCTGCAATACATCGGCTTACCTACTGAAACCGTGTACTTAGCTAAAGCTACAGCTAGCGAGATGCGCGGTTCGTCCGATAAGACGTTTCGAGGCCGGCTTGATCTCACTCAAAAGATACCTGAACGCTGGGCGCGACGAGGGAACTGGCGTTACCATCCGGGCGGTCTCGTTATTGATTCAAGGCGTTGGACTGCACGCAATTGAACAAAACAAGGAAGATTTTGAGGAACTTCGGTCCGAGCTGAACAAGCTGGACGACCGCCTGGGGCCGAAAACAACCGAGCCCGAACTGCTGGTCATCGTCGGGGAAACGCTGAAGACCCTGGAAATGTACAACCGGCGGTCCACGGGGAAGCTGCGCAGCCAGTTTGCCGAACTGCAAGGGATCATCTCGGCGTTGAGCGGCGCAGTGGCCAAAATGGTTAGCGGGAGTGGCGAGACGCTGGCACGCCTGCACGAGATTCAATCTGAGGTGTCCGCCGCGGACCAGATCGAAGACTTGCGGCGCCTGAAAACGAATCTATCCCACTTATTGGACAACCTAGAGCGCGAAGTTGAGGTTCACAAGAATCGATCGAGTTCGGGCATGAAGGCGCTCAGCGAGGGAGTGGGCGAATTCGAAAGCCGGCTGGCCCGCATGCAGAGCAAAGTATCGATCGATCCGGCTACGGGATTACCGACGAGAGTGGAAGCCGAACGCCGGCTGGTCGAAAGCGCGGCCCTGGAGACGCCGTCGGTGGCGGTCATCTTCGCCGTCAAGCGCCTGAAACAAGTAAACCTGCGTTTTGGATACGCGGCCGGGGATGGGCTGTTAGAGCGGCTGGCGACGTACATGGGGACCGCGAGTCCCGACGACGACCTTTATCGCTGGAGTGGTCCGGCGCTATTGATGGTGATCCGGAGGGATGTCCCCTTCGACCGGGTCCGCGGGGAGATGCGCAGCCTGGTGGCGGGTATACCGGAATATGAGGTCAAGATTAACGCACGGGTGGCCATGATTGTGATGGCTGTCGGCTGGGCCGCCTTCCCGATAACGGAACCTGGCGCAAGTCTCGTCACACAGTTGGATGGTTTCGTCGCCAGCCAGATTTCAGAGGATGCTTATGTTTCAAAGTAAGGCGGCAACGCATAGTAGCGCGGCGGAAGACCAGATCCGGAAGCTCGAATCGAAAATCGAGCAATTACTGCTGGAGAATAGCAAACTGCGGGAAGAATTTGCCGTTCTCGAGGCGCGGGCCGGCCTGGTGTCCCAGCATGAGGACCAGCGCGTCATCGACGCCGTCCGCTTTCGCGCCATTCTAGCGAACAATCGCAGCGGTATTGTGTTGCTGGCCCCGAACGGGACGGTAGTGGAGTCGGTGCATTCGATCTTCGGCTACGAGAAGAATCAGTTGTTGGGCCGGGATCCCAGCCAGTTCATGCGGCCCGACAGCGCCGGGCGCTTTCAGCGCGACCTGGAATACGTTGTTCAGACGCCCGGCGCCGAGCACCAGGGCGAATACTGCATCCAAGACGCGGCGGGCGAGCAAAAGTGGGTGGAAGCGATCCTGTCGGATCAACTGTCCCAACCAGCCATCCAGGCCATCGTCTGCAACTACCGGGACATCACCGACCGCAAGTTGGCGGAAGCGAAACACGCGCTGGCCAATTCCATCGTCCAATCTTCCGGATCCGCCATCGTCTCTTTTGACTTCGATGGAAGGATTCTGAGTTGGAATCCAGGCGCCGCGGAAATGTATGGGTACACGCCGGAGGAAATGATCGGCGAGAACGTGAGCAAGCTGTCCTTGCCGAGCCAACTGGAGGCAGATGCCGGCTTGCGGCAAATGGTCCGCGACGGGAAAATAGTCCAACCGTTTTGCACCCGGCGGCTGAACAGAAATGGCTCCATCGTCGAGGTATTCTTGAGTACCGGAGCATTGCGGAATGGAGACGGCGAACTGATTGGCTGGTTTCACATCGCAAGCCGGGGTTGCGTCGCCGCGCCGGCAGGCTATTGAGACTCGCTAAATACAGTGACGGGCGCGCCCGGCAAGCGGGCCGATAATGCTCCGCGCGCGGGTTAATAACACGCGGCACACAGGCTAAAGCCTGTGCCACGCGGCAGCCAAGGTGGCACGGACTTTAGTCTGTGCAGAAAATGTAGAAACTCCAGGCGCGGGTTAATAACCCGCGGCAGGTTAATAACCTGCCCCACAAGCCGAGGTAGATGCTTCAACCGGCGCAAGGCCGGCTGGGATGGGCATGCATTCCCGCGCGCGTTGATCCGAATGTGGCAGCGCGGTATGGCCATGCGGTATGAATAATAACGAATGACCAAGACACTGCTCGAACATCTGTGTGAACACGTGGTGTCCTTCCAGGGCGACCAGATTGAGGTTGAACGTAAAGACAGCGTGGAATGGGTCTATGCGAGGATCGACAACGCCAACGTCAAGATCGCGACCTTCCCCAGCTCCAGCAGCGACGGCAAAGAGCTGCGCGCGAATCTCGCCGCCGCGCTCAAGAAGCCCATGCGTAGAATTTTCGGCGGGCAGGTGTATGTGGTCTCGGTCGAGGTCTATGAGAGTTCGGGCGAAGATGCATTCCGGGTGGGTATAGGACCGGCGCCAAAGCTCGATCCACTGGCTGAGCGGCGATTTACGGCTAAACAGGGTCAGTATCTAGCGTTCATTTACAACTACACGAAGATCCACGGCCGCGCTCCGGCGGAATCGGACCTCCAAGAATACTTCCGGGTCGCCGCCCCATCGATCCATCAGATGATCTTGACCCTGCAGGTGAACGGTTTGATCGACAGAACTCCCGGGCAGGCGCGATCCATTCGCCTGCTGGTTCCGCCCGAGCAGTTGCCGCGACTGGGTTAGTAGCCTTCGCTTAGTCCAGCAGGCAGTCCGGGGCTCTCTCACCGAGATGCAGGGCGACAATCCCGCCGGTCAGGCGATCAAGACGTACCTTGGCGTAGCCGGTCTCGCGCATTTGATCCGCGAGAAGCTCCGCGCCGGGGAACTTGCGTACCGATTCCGGCAAATAGGTATAGGCATCGCGCGATCCGGAGATCAAACCGCCTACCCGGGGCAATATCGATTTCGAATAGAAGTCGTACAGGCGCGATAACAGCGGATTGGGCGGTTGGGAAAACTCGAGGATGGCGAGCGTACCACCGGGCTTGAGCACACGCAGCAACTCCGCCAGGCCGCGCTGGTAGTTTGCCAGGTTGCGAAAACCGAACGCTACCGCGATCAGATCGAAGGATCGGTCGGCAACCGGCAAGGCGAGGGCGTCGGACTCGAAAATGCGCGAGTGCCTGGCTTTGGCGCTGGCCGCCACCAGCATCGGATGGCAGAAGTCGCTCGAGAATATCCGCGCCGGACCTCTTTTTTCGAAGGCCAGCGTGAGATCGCCCGTTCCGCAGCAAAGGTCGAGCACTCGGGCGTCCGGCCGCTCTAAGATATGAGCCACCCGGGAGGCCGTGCGCGCCCGCCAGTAGCGGTCGACGTTCATGGACAGCAGATGATTGAGCAGATCGTACCGTGGCGCGATGCGGCCGAACATACCGCGCACCCAACGGGCCGCCTGCTCTTCGCTCTCGGCTCCCGCCGGCGTGGTTCCGCGCACGGTCACTCGAGCGATTCCTTTATTGCGGCAAGGACATGGTGCTCCGCGACCTCGGGGGTGATCGTCACCACACCGATTTCTACCGGAAGCACGAAATGCACCAGGCCTTTCACGGTTTTCTTGTCGCTCTTGAGCCGCGCGAACAGCCGCTCGGCATTCAACTCGCGCCAACCCGGAAAGGGGCCATATAGGCAAATGCATTCGGCAATGGAAGCGGTGCATTCGTCCGAGCAGGTACCTTCCATTCGCCCCAAAATGGCAGCCGTTTTCATGCCCCAACCGACGGCTTCACCGTGCAGGAACTGCGAATAGGCTGTTTCGGCCTCCAGCGCATGGCCAAAAGTATGGCCAAAGTTAAGGATGCGGCGCCGGTCTTCTTCACGCTCATCGCCCGACACCACTTGGCCTTTGATGCGAACCGAGTCCCAGATCATGCGGTCCACCACGTTTTGTTTTTGCGCCAGGACGGATTCCGGTTCTTCGTGCAGCATGCGAAACAAATCGGGGTCGGCAATAATTCCGTGTTTGATGACTTCGAATAAGCCGGCGCGGTATTCTCTTTCGGGCAGCGTATCGAGCAAACCCGGATCGATCAGCACCGCCAGCGGCTGGTGAAAACTGCCCACTAAGTTTTTGCCAGCGTTCAGATTCACTCCGGTTTTGCCCCCGATCGCCGCGTCCACTTGCGCCAGCAGCGTGGTGGGAATTTGGATCACCGGAATGCCGCGCATAAAGACCGCGGCCAGAAAACCGCCGACATCGGTGACGATACCGCCGCCAAAGGCGATGACGATACTGGCGCGATCTCCGCCACACTGCATCATCTGCTCGGCTAAGACCTCCACATCGGCCATTCGCTTGTGGGATTCGCTGCCCGGGAAGAGCAGGACCTCGAACTCGCGGCCGCCCATGGCGTTTTTGAGCGCGGGCCCGTGCAGCTTCCAGACATCTTCCGTAGTAACGAAAAAGACAGTTCCGATGCGCGCCGGAATGTGGCTCTTGAGAGTACGGAGACACCCTCGCTCAGCGACGATTGGATATGTCGCCCGCGGCGTGGTCACCGTGTAAGTGGGCATAAGTGACCGTTGTACCACGGGCGGCTAGTACTGCCAGACGTTCAAGTAACCTCGCATGCGTTAATCAGTTACGGGCATTGCAAATTGCGGAGAAAATAAGCCAGCGGAACCGGCCGCTGTCGAAGTATACTGGTGCGCGCCTGGTGTTCGGTCAAAGACCGGCCAGCAAACGAATATACAATTGGCGTTCGGCAATTGTAAAGACACATAGGGATTATCGAGAGGAGATACCACGATGTCGCTGTTAGATTCCATTTCCAACATGGTCACGCCAGAGCTGACGCGGTCGCTTTCCGCCAATTTGGGTGAGCAACCGGACGCAATCCGGAATGGATTGCGCACAGGTTCGGCAACGCTGCTAGGCATACTATCCAGCAAAGCTCAAAACTCGGCTCTGCTGGCCCAAGTAGCGAGTTTGATCAATCGGTCGAGCACCGCGATGGGGGCGGCGGCGGGCGCCGGCGGCGCGAGCGCGCCGTCCGCCAGCGAGGCAAGCTCCAGCTTCTTACAGCTTTTGTTAGGCAACGATCGCGCCGAAATCGAAAGCAAAATCGCCCAAGCCAGCGGAGTCAAGACAGCGTCCGCGGGAACGCTTCTCTCGACGGCCGCGCCCATGGTCATGAGTACGTTAGCTTCCAAGTTCAGCGGCGGGAACCTGAACTCCGGAACGCTGGGCAGCTTGCTTACGGCGGAGCTTCCACAGCTTCGCGGATTCATTCCTTCGGGTTTGGCGGGATTGTCCGGGGTTGCCCCGGCATCAGCGGCCCGAACGGCGGTTGTTCAGGAGGCCGAATCCTCCGGAAACAAATGGCTACTGCCGGTGTTGCTGGGGGCATTGGTGATTGGAGGACTGATCTGGTACTTCATGCGGGGCGGCAGCGATACGGTGAAGGACGCCGCCAACAAAGCTACCGATACCGCAACTCAAGCCACCGCCGCTGTGGGTGACGCCGCTAAATCGGCGAGCGCGGCGCTCGGTGAATTCTTTAAGAGAAAGCTGCCGAACGGCGTCGAACTGAACATTCCCCGGCTGGGAATCGAGAACAAGCTGATCGAATTTATTGAAGATCCAACCAAGCAGGCAGACAAGGAAACGTGGTTCAATTTCGACCGGCTGCTGTTCGATACGGGCTCGGCTACGCTGCAACCGTCGTCTCAGGAGCAATTGCAGAACGTGGCCAATATTCTGAAGGCTTATCCGAACGTGCATGTCAGGATTGGCGGTTACACGGATAACACCGGCGATGCGGCAGCGAACCTGAAGCTCTCGACCGACCGGGCCACCACCGTTTTGAACGACCTGGTGGCGCTGGGTGTCGAGCCTTCGCACATCGATGGGAAAGGCTATGGGGAAGATCATCCGGTGGCCGATAACGCGACGGAAGAAGGGCGGGCGCTGAATCGGAGAATCTCGCTCCGCGTCACGCAGAAGTAGGCTCGCCAGAACCTTATTGGCCCCTGTCTTCACGCCGGGCGCCCAAGGGGACACAGCTACGATAGTTCGGTGCGAAGGAGATCGGACTCGAGCCCGCTGTGTCCCCATCCGCGCCGCTCGCGGGTTCGACAACCTGCCCACCGCGGGTTACTAACCCGCGCGCACAGGCTAAAGCCTGTGCCACGAGATGCTGTATGACTGCTTGAATCAAGTAGCGCCTGCGTCTAGCCCGAAGTTCTTTCATTAGACTCCAGCGGCTGGTTGACAACCTGCCCCGCATCCGGCTTACGATTCTTCGCGCGCCCGCTCGCGGGCTTCAGTGCGCTTTGTGCCATAAGTCTGGTCGAGGTCGGCGATAGCCGGCTGCGATTCGCCGAACAAATTGCTGCTGAACAGATTGCTGGCTAACTCGATATCGCTCGAAATGGTCTGGGGTTTTCCCTGCATACTGGCGTTTTCGATGATCAGTTGGACCTGAGCCTCGATGCGAGTCAGGTCGCTATCGATTTCCGCCAACGATTCCTGGCGCCGGTGGACATTGGCAAGCCGTTCCTTAAGAATCGCTAGCGTCGCCGAACGCGATTGGCGTAGCGTTTCGGAATCACCGGTGTTGCGAAGCCCGGCTTCAAACTCGGCCACTTTCTTGGTCAGGTCCGCCTCCGATTCCTGGTTGGCCATGCTTACCAGGTTATTGCGGGCGACGAGAAGCTTCAGGTAAACCCACTCCAGGCGGCCGAGCGCATCGCGGTTGGTATCGCCTACCAAGTCGTCAGACTGGCGATTGATTTCAAGAACGCGTTGGCAGCCTTTTCCTAACTGGAACATGCGGCTCTGCAAATCGGCGGGTAACTGGCGGATCAGGTTCTGGCGCTTGCTTTCCGTGTCGCCGTCGCGGATTTCCAAGTGGGAAGCGTCCACAACCTTCTGGAAGCGCTGGTTGAACGCCATGGCGAACAGAAAAGTGGTTTCGAGGCCGGCCCCTAGCAGCCAGAACGCGGGTTCGGCGAAGCCCAGAATGCCGAATCCCAGGACACCGGCCAGATTCACGGGTACGCGCCCCAACGCCGGGACATCCACGCCCACCCAAAACGCGGCCTTGAGGTATCGCCACACGGTTTATAACTGCGACCTCTTCGTGGTCCCCATTGGCCTAGCGCGCCCCCGCGCTGCGCTGCCAGCTCGCCAGGAGGTTATTGATCACCTCCGCCTTGGGCGGATCGCAAATCTTCGCCAGGTCAATCTGAACGCCGTACTTGCCGTACATCACAAAGGGGCTATCGGGAAACTTCACCGGCACGTTCGGGTTGGCCGGCCGGAAACCGTGCTTCAGAGATTCCTTCTGCACCGGCTCAGTGAGCAGAAAAGCCAGAAACGCTTCCGCGGCTTTGCGCTGGTCCTTGGATACCCAGGAAGCGTTGATTACGTAGTAAGGGCTGTCGCTCCACGCATTGTATTCCGGGTAAACGATATGCAGTTGGCCCCAGCGGCCTTCCGCGTTCTTCAGGTAGTCGATGGCGACGCTTTCGTAGACCAGCAGCGCATCGAAAGACGAAGGTCCCTTGAGCACCATCTCGCGCATCATGTTGCCGGTGCTGTTGGACATGCCGGAGACGCCGCGCTCGAATTGCTGCAGCCAAGTCTGGAAGCCCACGTTCACGATATCGCCGAGCGTCAAATCCTTGGTCTTGTGATGATAGGAGTAAGCCGCCAGCACCAGGGCCATCAATCCGGAACTGGAATCGGTCGGATTGGTGTGGCCGAACTTGAAGAACCCCCATTCCGGCTTGCCCGCGATGCTCTCCCAGCCGCCTTTTTCCTGCAGCGCCTGGCCCACGGTGTCGAACGAAACTGTTTTGTACTTTTGCACGAAGGCCTGATAACGTTCATCCCAAAAGACGAACACCATCGGGGTCAACGCCACCGCATCCTCTTTGGCAATGGGGTTATCGTTATACTTCACCTGCCAATCCTGAACGAACACGTCCCTGTAGATGGCGCTCGCCGGGGACCACGCGTGGATGCGCTGATCGCCCGCCAGCAACGCGTGTGCGCCTTCGATCGATCCCATGGGGATCAGGTTCACCTTAATCTGCTTGCCTTCGCTGGTCTTCGCGAATTCTTGCACGGCCCATTCCAGCCAGCGCTGCTTTTCGGTGCCGTAGGCGATGCCGATTTCGGCGCTGACATTGCGGCTGAAGATTCCGCCCGAAGAGGAGCTTCCGGAATCTATCGGCTTTGCGCCGGCGGACGGCGCGCCCTTCTTGGGAAACAAGTAATAGGCGCCGGCAAAACAACCGATGATGAACAGGAAGAGTACGATCTTGCCCAGAGGTTTGAGTCGCTGCTCGTCAGCCATGGGGAGTCCTTGCCATTCGGTTTAGAAAAAGGCGGTTTAGAAAAAGGCGGTTTAGAAAAAAGGGTTTAGAAAAAGGTCGAGACATCACGGAATACCCCCACGATGTTTTTCGGGTTGCCCTGGTAACTCTTGGCCTGAGTAGCCGCGGCGATCTTGGCTAAGACGTCTTTCTGCGCGTCGCTTCCGTAAGCGATGGTGAACACCCGAATCGAGTGGCTCTCACCATCGAATTTGATGCGTGAGATCAGCGTGGCGAGATCGGTGGTGCTCAGGTTGTCGTCGCCGTCGGTCAGCACTACGACGGCCTGAATTTTGTGCCCGCCCGCGGGGCGCTCCGCCAGATGCTTATAGGCCATGCTTATGGCATCGTAGAGCGCGGTCTGTCCGTGCGCGAAGAGAGAATCGATCAACGCGAGTGTCTGGGCGCGGCCTTGCTTCAAATCCACATCCTGGCTGGCAAATTCTACTTTGTCGCTAAAGGGGATCAACGAAAACGTGTCCTCGTCGCCCATCATCGCCACTAGTTGTTTCGCGCCAGCCTTGGCGTTCTCCAGCTTTTTGTCTTCGTTCATGCTGCCGGAAATATCGAGCACCAGGGCCACGTCGGCGGACTTCTTCTGCTTGTCAAACAACTTCATTACGCCGTCGATGATGTCGGGCGCCGGCACTTCGAGCGTGGTCTTGGGTTCGGCGGGATCGACGCCGTGGGCCAGGTCGATCGGCGATGCTACCGGCACATCCACCGAGGCCGGCCGGAAGCCGTAGGTGAGCGCTTTCTCCTGGCGCGGCCGATCGAGCAGGTACTTGATGTAGATCTTCGCCGCTTCACGGTGCTGCGGGGTGACCCAGTCGCGTTCCACGATGCCGATCGGATGGTCGCTCCAGAAAGTGCCTTCGCGCGGATAGATCGCGACTACCGGGAACGCCGTGGATGGACTCTGGCCGTACGATTCCACCACCATACTTTCATAAAGGACGGCGGCCGAGAGGTACTGCGGTCCATTGTCGAACATGCGGCGTCCGAAAAACCCGGTGGAGCTTCCATAGTGCACGACCGATTGCTCAATCGCGGAGACGAACTGCGCGGTGGCAGGCTTCTCGATGTCGGCCATGGTCAGGCCTTTGGTTTTGCCCTGGGAGGCGTACACTTCGGCCAGCAGTGAAATGATTCCGCTGTTGCTGTATTGCGGATGGGTGTGGCCGAACTTGAACTGTCCCCATTGCGGAAACCCGTGAGCGCTCCAACCCTGGGGGTCGCGAGCGAGCGCCAGTATGTCGCTCCAGCCCACCGGCTTCTTGCCCCAGCCGATCACTTCCGCCATCGGCTTCCACATGGCGATGACCACCGGCGAAAGCACCAGGTTGTCCGTCGAGCCAATCAGATCGTGGCCGGTGGAGCTGCGCGATTGCGCGTTCCCCAGCTTGATGAATACGCCTGAAGCAGGGCTCGCGATGTGAGCCTGAAGACGGCCGGACAGGATCTCATCCATGGTCTCGCCCGAGCCCATGGGGATGGCGCGGACGAAAATCCGCTGGCCGCCCGCCGTCTTGGCGTTCGACTGGTTGAAGGATTCAGTAACGTCCTTGATCCACTGTTCCTTCTCCGATCCGTACGGGAAAACCAACTCAAGGGAGCCCTTGGGTGCTTCGGAAGTTGCGGCGGGATTCTCCGAGGATTGTGGCTTGGGGGACGAGCGGCAGCCGGAAACGAGAGCCAAGGTGAGAAGGAGGAGTCCAGGCCAGAACCGGGCGGACCCTGCGTCCTTCGTCGAGCGCCATGAAGGCAACATGTTGAAACTCAATTCTACCGGAAGACAGGAGGCATTCGATGACAGTTGAGTGACAGAGGCGAAGGGCAGAAGTCGCGCAGGACTACACTGGGCACAGGATGAGCTTGTATTGCCTGGTACATGGCTCGACGCAAGGCCCAGCCGGTTGGGATTTATTGGCCAGAGAGATGGAAGGGCTTGGACACACGGTCGTCCGTGCCGACCTGCCGGTCAATGAGCCGGAGGCGAGTGCTACTCGCTACGCCGAGGCGATTGCAGCCACGCTCCACGGCAGCCAGGGTGCGGCGATCGTGGTGGCGCACTCCGCCAGCGGCTTGTTTCTGCCGCTGGCGCCGGAATTTTGTCAGGTTGCGCGGTTGGTTTTTCTGGCAGCCGTGATACCAACGATTGGGCAAAGCTTCGTCGAGCAGTTCCAGCAGCAGCCGGAAATGCTGTGCCGGGACTGGGTGGGAAAAGATCCCACTAAGGACCCAGCAGTGGCCCGGGATTTCCTTTTTCACGATTGCGACCCGGCCGTCTTGCCGTGGGCCATATCCACGCTGCGCCTGATGCACGCCAGGCAGGCCATGCGGGAAACGTGCCCGCTGGAGAAGTGGCCCGCGGTTGCGTGCTCGTATATCCTGTGTACCGACGATCGTACGCTGAACCCGCAATGGTGGCGAGGCGCGGCGATGGAGCGCCTTGGTTCGCCGGCCTTTGAACTGCCGGGCGGGCATGCGCCTCACGTGTCGCGGCCGCGGGAATTGGCGGCGGTGCTAGTGGGGGATTCTGGTGAATCCCCTCACTGACGTTCGGGGCTAGACGGTGGGGCGACCGGGCGGGATGAGGCCGAGCGACCGCCCAAATGATCGCCCGCACAGTCGCCAGGCCATACACTTTTCAAACGCCCCCCACAAAGTTGAGTTTGGCCCGCCAGTTGCGGTATCCTAAAAGCTGCACTTTACTGCAAGGAAATTTCTCTAGAAGATGGCTAATACTTTCTCTGCCCTGAAACGGGTGCGCAGCACCGAAAGGCGCACGCAAGTCAATCGCTTGCGGAAGACGCGGCTGCGTCACCAAGTGCGGGCTTTACGCCGAATGATCGATCACAAAGACGCCCAGGGCGCGACTGCTGCCTTGGGTCAGACGTTTTCGCTGGTGGACCGCGCCGCTAAATGGGGCATCATCAAGAAGAACACCGCTGCCCGCTATAAGAGCCGCATCAGCCTGCGCGTCAAGAAGATCGCTGCGGCTTAATCAGCCCGTTTTCGTCAAACTCATTACCAGCGCTTCCATGACCACTCGGTCGTCTGGCCGGGTGTCGCGTAGCGCGTAGTCCGTCTTGTATACCAGTTCGATCGCCTGCTCCAGCTTCTTTTTCGAGAACGCCGCCATGGTCTGGCTCACCTGTTCAGCCCGGTCGCGCCAAATGCGAATCCCCAATTGGTTGAAATGCGTTTGGATCTGCTGCACGTTGCGCAACTGCGCTTCCTGCGCGACTAGCGCCAGGCGGAAGAGCGTGGCGAGAAACGTCAGCGCCAGCGGCAGATACTCGCCTTGCTTGATCAATGTATCCAGGCTGTCCAGCGAGCGTTGGCGGTCGCCTCGCCCCAGTGCATTCACCAGTTGAAAAATCGTGTTGGCCTGGGCGTTGGGCGCCAGTTGCACGATGTCGTCCGCGGTTACCTGGCGATCGCCCGCGTATAGACGCAGTTTCTCGATCTCATTGGCGATACGGCTAACGTCTCCGGCAACTGTTTCGACTAGCAGGCCGAGTTCGGCTAGTCCGATCTGCAAGCGCGCCTCACGCGCCATCTCTTGCGCCACTCGCCGGGCGGACTCGATCGTATAGGGCCGGAATTCGACTTGCGCCGGAATCGCCGCATAGAACTTTTGAACGCGCTCCAGCTTGGCCTTGTCGTCGCCTTCAAAATCGTAGCGGTTGCAGTCGAAGACCAGAACCGTGCCGGGCGTGGGCCGGCGCAGATATTCGGCCAACAGCGCCATGCCCGCGTCATCGTTTTCCGTCAACCGCCGAGGCAGAGCTAATTCGGCGCTGGAGACCCAGATCACGCGGTCGGAAGCGAACAACGACAGGGAGCGCGCGTCATCGAGCACCGCCGACAGGGAACTTTGGTCCAAATCCACGCGCGTATAGCCCTCTTCGATATTCCCGGAAGGCAACGCGCGGGCGATCAGGGCCTTGCGGCAGAGACTCCGGCCGTGCGCCTCGGGTCCCAGAAACAGATAGACCGGCGCAGGCGGTTCTTTGGTTAACTTCTGTTGGAACTGCTCGGGGCTCAAAAGTTCTCCAGGATGGCGCTGACAATGTCGCGGGCCACATCTCCACTCAAACGGTTGAGGGCTGTGGCGCTCTCTTCAAAATACTGCTGAGCGGCGTTGGCGCCCGCTACGCTAATCTCGTATCGCTGATGATACTCGTAGCTTGGCCGGGAAAAGAGCACTTTGCCGGTGGCGCGCTCGGTGAGAGTGATCTGGAGGCGGACGTTGACCTGCAATCCGCTGGCGCGGCCCGTGGCCTGATCGAACACCGTGGGGAAAGCGTTGTAATAGACCACGGAGCCTTTCAAAACTGCGTCGGCCGCCCCCGGGTCGCTTACCACTTTGTAGCGGCTTCTGGCAATGAACTCGTGCGCGATGGCGTTGGGAAGGCTGTCCGTGAGCTTGTAGCGAACGGTTATGTTGCCAAACGCGGGAACGGCGATCACATTGATGCTCTTGGGCAGTGTGTCGGCCTGGCCGGCGACGTGATAGCCGCAGGCGCTCAGAGAGACCATCAGAATGCTCAAGCTAAACATGGCGCCAAAAGTACTAGCGAATGGCCGCTTGCTGACGCGCGCGGTTCCGTAACAGCTAGCGAATGGCCGCTTGCAGACGCGCGCGGTTCCGTAACAGAACCGCGACAGTGAGGGAGCGGCTGCGCAAGTACTTCTGACGCTATGTTTAACTACCAGCCTCACGCACTACCTCCAGGGCGTTCTCCGCCGCCAGTTTGATATTGTCAGCCACCATCCAAAGCCAGCAGGCGCGAGCGCAATTGGGATCGTTGGCAATCGCACCGGCGGTGATTCCGCTTTGGCCCGCGACGCCCACGTTGGTGGGCGGCTCATGATCGGCGGTACGCACGTCAATCCGCGCCGCAACCAATCCAGCAGCCAGCGCATCCGCTCCTGAATTACTTTCAAATTCCACCCACAACGACAGGCTGTAGCCGTGAAAAACGGGAGCTTGCACCACCCGGAGCGACGGCATGGGAATCGGGCCCACCGTGGTGAGCAGGCTCGCCAGATGGCGTTCGATCTTCGATTCGATGGCTTCGAGAGCGATGGGGGCGTCTTCGCCGTAGCGCGGCAGCAGGTTGAAGGCGAGCTGCGCATCGTAGATTTCCCGCGGCTGCTTTTTGAAACTCAGCAGCCCCACCGTCTGCTTTTGCAATTCTTCGATACCTAGCTGGCCGCGCTCGCTGGCCGGCTCAAAAATCAGGATGACGGAACGGCGGATCGGACTGACGCGGTGAATCTCTTTCAAGATCAGAGCGAGCGCGATCGCCGCCGGATGGGCGATGACCTCTATGCGTGGCGAAGCAGCGCACGCCAAGGGCGGCTTCAAATTCTCTACCTGTGGGGCGCGCAACCGCGCTTCCGGACGATCTTCGAGAACACCGCCGATATCGACAATCACGCTGGCTTTCGCTTGCGAGAAATCGCCCTTTTCCGCGCCGGCCAAAACCAGAATCGGCGTGGCTTTCCAATCCGCCGAGGATAGCGGCGGCATCAACTCCGCCTCGTCCGCTTTCCGCTCCTGGCCAACGCTCAGGCTGTATTGAGTCACCTTGCTGCCCAATGATCTTTCGAGCAGCTCTCGAACTTCCTTACCCAGCAGCGTTTCCCCACCAACCAGAGCGATGGGGACGGGCTTTGCGTTAGCCAACCTGTTGCTCCGGCGCCGGCGGGGAGTGGCGCAAACGCTTGAGCACGCCTGCCAGGCGCAGCACGATGCCGCTGCCCACGTAGGTAATCGATAGCGCCACCAATACCGGATGCGGAAAGTTCGCGATCAGATAAATGAGAGCGCCAAAGAGAATCAGGATCAAAGGAGAACGCGGCCCGGTCAGATTCACCTGTTTAAAACTTGGATAGCGCCAGGTGCAAACCATCAAAAAGCTTAGAACACCCAGCAGGGCGAGCCACAGGGACGACCAGATCCAGTACGTCAGCGGCTCGCTGCCAGCGGCAAAGACGACTGAGGCCACCATGCCTGCCGCAGCCGGAATGGGCAGGCCGACGAAATATTTGCGATCCGGCCTTCCGGGATTGCGCGGAATGGGATTGGTCTGGACGTTGAAGCGCGCCAGACGCACCGCTCCGCAGAGTAAGAACAGGAAAGCCAGGAAATATCCGGCGCGGTGATCTTGCAAAAAACCGCCCGGATCCACAAACTGAACCCCCCAGATGTAAGCCAGAACTGCTGGCGCGATGCCGAACGTGATGACGTCGGCGAGCGAATCCATCTCCCGTCCGAAATCGCTCACGGTGTTGGTCATGCGGGCAATCCGGCCGTCCAATCCGTCCAGAACCACGGCTGCTCCAATAGCGATCGCCGCGGCCTGAAAATGAATATTCTCGCCCAGGTTGCCGCTGTTGCCGAGAAGGGCGCCCTCCACGGCTTGCACGATGGCAATGAAGCCCAGGAAAATGTTGCCGGCGGTGAACAGCGTGGGCAGCGCATAAGCCGCGCGGCGAGGCCGGTGAGTGGGCGATTTCGGGTCAATCAGGCTCTCGCGCACGGAGAAATTTGGCATTTAGTCCTGCTTCCGGCGGGCCAATATGCTGGAACCGCACAAAACCCTCTCTCCTGGCGAAACGGTCACTTCCCAATCTGGTCCGAAGAAAACATCCACCCGCGAACCAAATTTGATCAGGCCGATCCGCTCCCCTTTCTCGACCATGTCGCCCTGCTTCTTGTAGCAGACGATGCGGCGCGCGATCAGTCCGGCGATCTGCGAGAAGACGACGCGCGTGCCATCGCCTTCCACCGTGAGAATGTTCTGTTCATTCCCGGAGCTGGCGGCTTGGTGCGCGGCATTGACGAATTTTCCTTTTTGATACTGAATCTTCGTGATCTTGCCGGCGATCGGCGAACGATTCACGTGCACGTCGAAGATGTTCAAGAATATGCTGACACGCATGTTTTGAACACTATCCAAGACCGCGACACTATCCAAGACCGCGACCACTTTGCCGTCAGCCGGAGAAACCGCCACTGGTCCAGCGGGGACTACGCGATCCGGATCGCGGAAAAAATAGAGACAGAACGCCGCCAGCAGATACAGCGGAAGCCCGAATAGAGGCCCAGCCAGATACCCTACCAGGAACCCGGCCGCCGTCAAACCTAAGGCATAGTAAATGCCATCGCGCACCATGTGTTCTCATTTTCGCACTGTATGATAATGACCGTACCGTCTAAAGGAGACTTATCTCATGGAACGCAAGCCGCAGAACCTTGCCAATCACGTCAAGTTCGACCCGCCGTTTCACTTTTTTCTGTTGCCGCTATTGCTGGTGACTTTGATCCTGGCAGTGGTCCACTTGGTCCGGCACTATGACAATGTCACGCCGTGGATTTTGATGCTATTGGCGATCGCTGTCACCCTGGCCGGTTTAAGGGCCCGGATCTACGCTTTGAAAGTTCAAGACCGTTTGATTAGACTGGAAGAGCGGATGCGGATCGGAACGATCTGTGCCGACCCTGTGCGCTCCAGAATCGGTGACCTGACAGAGTCTCAACTGGTTGCCTTGCGGTTCGCTTCCGACGCGGAACTCCCTGGCTTGGTGGAAAGGGCGCTGTCGCAGAGTCTTTCCAACAAAGATATCAAGAAAGCGGTGGTGAACTGGCGTCCGGATTATTTCCGGGTGTGAGGGGGGCTTGCCGCGCCGTGAAGAGATGGCTTTGGCCTGTCGATAGATAGACTTGTACGCCGATTCTTCGAGCGCTGGCCCCCCAGTCAGATGGCATGACAGCGGATGGAACGAGATCTTCGTCTGTCTGCTGATAGCAGCCGGCTTCTTCGTTCTCCTTTGCGCCACGCCCGATCTACCCGGCGGATTCGACGCTTACCGCCATGTCAAACAGGCTTCGCGCTACCTGACTGAGCCGCACGAGGTCTTCACCAATACCTGGAGCCTTCCTTATTTCTGGCCCAAGCCGGTGGACGCGTGGTTCGGGTTCCATATCCTGCTATTACCCCTGACGACAATATTTCCGCCGATCACCGCGATCAAGCTACTGGCTTCGGCTTTGTTGGGCGGAATAGCCTATACTCTGTTTCTGATATTGCGTCACCTGGGCGCGAGTCACCGGACGATCTGGGTGCTGATCGCGCTGACGGGCAGCAGTTCCGCTTTGTGCCGCGACACGCTCACTCGTCCCTTTCTGCTTTCGATTCTGCTCACACTGCTGGCTCTTCTATTTACTCTGAAGCAACGTCCGCTGGCTCTGGCCCTAGTGTGCGCGGTTCACGCCGCCTCTTACTCCATATTCTTTCTGGCGGCTCTGGCGCCCGGAATCTGGCTGGTGCTGCAGAGGAATCGTCCGGCGTTCCGGCTGGCTGCGTCCGCGGGAGCGGGTGTTATGGCCGGCCTATTATTAAACCCATATTTTCCGGAGAACCTGCGCTTCGATCTGGTGCAGGCGAGTGTCACCGAGATCGCCGCCCGGGCTCATGTGGAGATCGGCCTCGAACTTTATCCGTTGAGCAGTTGGGCGTTCTGGACTCTGTCGTCTCTGCCCGTGGTCAGCGTGTGGTTGGTGGCGGTGTGGTTTCGGATCCGGGAAGCGCGCAACGCGCAGGCAGATCTGCTGCTGGCGGCTTCCGCCGTCACGCTTTTGGGAACTGTGCGAGTTGGGCGGACCGCCGACTTCTTTGTTCTCTTTGCGACGCTATTCGCGGCCGCGGTTCTGACTCCGAAGCTGGCGGCCTGGAGCAGGGATCTTCCCTATGCGCTGGCGCCCATGGCGATCGCTTGCGGCATACACGTTTGGCTGACTTATGCGTATGTGATCGCGGCGCCTCCGCTCGAGCGCTACCGGAACGCGGCGGCATACCTACGCACGCACGCCCCAGGCGAGTTGGTGGCCAACGCGAAATGGGCCGACTATCAGTTCCTATTTTTTTTGAATTCCAGCACGCGTTATGTGGTGGGAATCGAGCCGACCATGCTGTACATGTCCGATCACAGAAAGTACTGGCTGTGGCGGCATATGTCGGACGATGAGACTTCCACCTGCGGGCGCGAACAGTGTCAGGAAGGTGAACGGACGCCGATCGGACAGGCGATGCGCGCGGAACTTGGCGCCGGCTATATTTTTCTTCAGCACCTCGACAATCCGAAATTGGAAAGGGCACTGCGGGCCGAGGCGGGCGTAACCGAGGTCTATCGGGATCCGGGAGTTTCGTTGTACCGGCTGGATGGTGCGCGCGATCATTCGGCGAGATCGGCTTCGGCGGCGAACTGATCTTCTTCAGGCTCAACTCAGTGGTGACAGTTGAAGGCGTACGCTCTTGCGGCCAGATCCAATCCCTGTTGGGAGTCGGCGATGAATGTATAGTTCTTTAATCCTGTAACCTTAAGTTCAAATTTGTATTGCCTTGCATCCTTCAGCTCAAATTCCACCGAACTGCATGGCGCCGAAAAGTTATCCGGCCTATCGGCCCGTCCATATTGATACCAGGAGAAGCCCCGGGGAGAAATCGTTAGAAACCCGCGTGCCGGGCCGCCATGAACGTAATGGTGAGCTAGAGGTATTGTGGCTAAAGAACCCGTTGGAGTGTTGCGGCTATAGGGAACGGCGGGGAGTCCGAATTGCGGGGCCGGTTGAACTGCCTTCGGCTCGCGTACCTGGTCCAGGAAGGAGAAAAAGGCGGCCAGCGTGGTCGCGTAAGCCGAACGATCTCCGGCGCCACTAGCTCGAACTGCAATCAGATTGCCGGTGTCGTCCAACAAGGGGGCGCCGGGAAGATCGGCCAGGCTGCTGGTATATTCGATTTTCGAATTGTCGCCACCGTGATCTAGGCGAGAAATTGCCCCCTCCGTCAGATCGCCGCTAGCGCTCCATAGCCAAATATGCTGATTTTCTTGAGGGTTTAAGTTGTACTTTGGCACACTATCCGTAGAGCCAGCAACGTTAGCTCCAACGTCAAGGACTGCGATCCCCAGTGCGTCGGTCAGGCCATTCTGGGCTTGCGCTGGAAATTGTCTGGCTTGGTCGGAATAAAAGGAGACAGTCAAAGCACTGGACCCCTTTAAGAGATCCGCGGCTGTAAGCACGTTCAAAGGGGACCAGGAAACTACGATCCCACTGCCTATATCCGCCGTGTCACCCTTCTGCGCCATTACTTTCACAGTAAGTTTCCGAATAGGATCTAAGTTCGCCGGCATATTGGCGGGGCTTGGCGGCTTGGGCGGGGAAGGCGAAGGATCCTCCGGTTTACCCGTGGGCGCCTCCGCATGTTTTTCAGGCTCCTGCGGTCGAGGGTTGTCCGGCGGCGGGGCCGGGTCTGGCGCCGGAGGTGTCTCCGGCGGCCGAGCGGGCGTCCCCGATGCGACAATTTGGTTGAGGAAAGAGGAAACCAAGCCGAGGTTTAGTGCTCTTGCTATTGGGATCGCAATCACAAACCCCGCCAATACCGCGGCGCCAATAATAAATCCTCGAAGCGCTTTGCCGGCTAAATCGAAGAAACCGTCCGGGGCCAAGTGTGCGAGAAGTTTCTGAACGAGCTTAGATAGCAGTGAGCTAAGTGCACCCAAGATGACGATACCAAGGATGGTGTTCTTAAAATCCATTTCCGCGTCCCACGAATCTGAATCGTCCAAAATCCGATCCACGAATTATCTCACATCGAGATCGGAGACTCTTTCTCGCAATCGTAGGGGTGCAAGCTCGCATACCGTCGAATCGATTCCGCGCGTGGCCGGAAAAATCGAGAGCGTAGCTAAGCTAGCGAAGACGATTCACCGAGCCATTACAATCGGCTATGCGCTCACTCGCCCTTTCCGTGTTCCTGTTGACGGGTCTTTGCGCTCAAAGCTTCGACCCTCGCTTGCCGGCGCCCGTCCCAAGTGTTGTGGGCCGGGTTGAGGAGAGCCCGAAGGCCCGGTACATTGAAGTCCGGCTCGGGACGGGTCCGCTCGCTGGCGCTAGCCAGCGTTATCGCCTTCTTTATACGGGTTGGCTTCGCGAAGGTAAGCAGTTCAGCGCAGTAACAGACCCTGCGAATGCGTTCGTATTCATTCCCGGGCGCCGACAGGTGATCGCCGGTTTCGAACTTGGTTTCGATGGCATGCGCGTTGGCGGCAAGCGGAGACTGTTTCTGCCCTATCAACTGGCGTACGGAGTGCGTGGCAATCCGCCGGGAGTTCCTCCGCGAGCCGAATTGATCTTCGATGTCGAACTACTTTCGGTGGAGGACGTACCCGACGAATTGGCTGCCGCCGATCTGCTGCTGACGTTTTCCGAGTATGAAAACAAGGTGCTGGAGTTGGCCAAAACCGTCTCGGAAAGCAAATACGACTGGCGGCCAGCGCCGGGCATGCGCTCGTTCCGTGAAATTCTCGAAGCGATCATCTCTGGCAACCAACGGCTGCTGGCAGTTGCGGTATCGGCTCCGGCTAAAGAGCCGGCAACTTTGGCCGAAAGTTTCTCCACTGTCCGGAAAGCCATGGAAAGCGCTCGAGGCGGCACGTTGATCCACGAAGTCCAATTCTCCGGCAAGACCACCAACCAGCGCGCCGTCTTCATCGCAATGGAAGCGCAAATCGCCGAGCATCTTGGCGAAGCGATGGTCTACGCGCGCTTGATGGGCGCCGCAAAATAGTATCCTCTAACATATGCTGTCTCGCTTACTTGTGCTTCTGTCCTGCTGCGCTCTTTCGGCTGCCACTCTATTTCGCAGTCCCACGGTAAACAAAACCGAAATCGTCTTCGCCTACGCCGGCGACCTGTGGAGCGTACCTCGCGCCGGGGGAGAAGCTACGCGGCTGACCTCCGGCCCCGCCAGCCACGCCAATCCTCTTTTTTCGCCGGACGGCACGATGATCGCCTTCACTGGCGTGGTTGACGGCAATACCGACGTGTACCTAATTCCCGCCGCGGGTGGGGTGCCGAAGCGATTGACCTTCCATCCGGGTCAGGACATCGCCACCGGCTGGACGCCCGATAGCAAGCGGATTCTGTTCTTCAACGTTGGCAGCACTCACAATGGCCAGCCGAAACTCTATACGGTGGACCTGAACGGCGGCTTCCCGCGGGAGATCCCTTTGCCGGCAGGCACCATGGGCGCTTTTTCTCCCGATGGCTCGCACTTGGTTTATTCACCCATGGCGCGGGCCGATCAAGCCTGGAAGAATTATCGCGGCGGCCGCGCCACTCCGTTATGGATCGCCGATCTGTCCGATTCCAGCATTACCAAAATTCCGCGGACCGATTCCAACGACTTTTCGCCGATGTGGGTCGGCAGTAAGATCTATTTTGTTTCCGACCGGGAAGGCCCCACCGCGCTGTACGAATATGATGTCAACACCAAAAAGGTCTCAGCGCCGTTGATTGCGCCCGCCAAATTGGACATCAAGTACGCCACCGCGTGCCCGGACGCCATCGCGTATGAGCAGTTCGGAGAAATTCATCTTTTCGATCTGAAGACCAAGCACGATACCTTGGTGCCCATTCATGTCGATGGCGACCTGGCCAGTGTGCGGCCGCATTTTGTCAATGCGTCCAAGCATATTCAAAACATGGCTCTATCGCCCTCCGGCGTCCGCGCCGTTTTTGAAGCGCGCGCCGACATCTTTACCGTGCCTGCCGAAAAGGGCGACATCCGCAATCTGACGCAATCTTCCGGAGCGGCGGACCGCGAGCCCGCCTGGTCGCCGGACGGCAAATGGATCGCCTATTTCTCCGACGAATCCGGCGAATATCAGCTTCACTTGCGCGATCAAACCGGCCGCGGGACCGTGAAGAAGATCGCTCTCGGTCCTCATCCCAGCTATTATTACGACCCCGCCTGGTCGCCCGATTCCAAGAAGATCGCCTACGTCGACAAACACCAGAACGTCTGGTGGCTGGACATCGAAAAAGAGGCGCTGGATATCGAAAAAGAGGCGCCCGTGAAGGTCGATACCAATCCGTTTGAGAACACCGGTATCATGCGCCCGGTCTGGTCGCCGGATTCCAAATGGATCGCCTACAACCGGGAACTCAAGAGTGCGCTGTCGGCGGTCTTTGTCTACTCGATCGAGTCCGGCAAGTCCACGCAGATTACCGACGGCATGAGCGATGCCCAGTTCGCCACTTGGGACAAGAACGGAAAATACCTGTACTTTGGCGCATCCACCGACGACGGCCCCACGCTGGTGGGTCTCGATTTATCCAACTTGAGCCGTTCCGTTACGCGGTCGCTGTATTTGGTTGTTCTCAGCAAGACGGAGCCTTCGCCATTTGCCCCGGAGAGCGACGAGGAGAAAGCCCCCGACGTTAGGAAAGTTGAAGACAAGAAAGTTGAAGACACGAAGGACGACGCCAAGAAAGATGACGTAAAGAAAGACGACGCGAAGAAAAAAGAGCAGGTGGAAGTCAAGATCGATTTGGATGGCATTTCGCAACGCATCGTGCCTCTACCCGTTCCCGCGCGAAATTATTCGCAGTTGCAGGCCGGCAAGACGGGCATTCTCTTTTACATGGAATCTCCGGTAAGCCCGGCGGCGCGCAGCGGACCGAACGACCGCAGTCTCCAACGGTTCGATCTGAGCAAACGCAAGTCCGAGCAGTTTCTGGCCGGAGTGGTCGGCTTCACCGTCTCTGAGAACGGCGAGAAAGTGCTGATCGCTGAGCCGGAAAACAAATATGTGCTGGTGGCGTCCGCGACGCCTCCGAAGCCGGGCGACGGCGCGCTGAAGCTGGACGGCATGGAGACGCAAATCGATCCCGTTGCCGAGTGGAAGCAGATGTACACCGAAGCCTGGCGCATTGAGCGGGAGTTCTTCTACGATCCGCATTTCCACGGCCTCGACCTTCAGGCCGCCAGCGAAAGTTATGGCCGGTATCTGCCCGCCGTGGCGCACCGGTCCGACTTGAACTACCTGTTCACGGAAATGCTGGGCCAGCTTTCGGTGGGTCACATGTACATTCGCGGCGGTGACCTGGGCGATGATTCTAAGCCTGTGAAGGTGGGAATGCTGGGCGCCGACTACCAACTCGAGAGCGGCCGTTACCGCTTTGCCCGCGTCTTTGATGGTGAGAGTTGGAATCCGCAGACGCGCGCGCCGCTGACCCAACCCGGCGTCAACGTCAGGACTGGAGAGTATCTGCTGGCCGTGGGCGGGCGCGAACTGAGGGATAGCGACAACGTGTATGCGTTTTTCCAAGGGCTGGCCGGAAAGAGCGTGGTCTTGAAAGTCGGACCGAATCCGAACGGCGATGGCTCGCGCGAAGTGACCGCCGTTCCGCTGGACGACGAAACCGGGCTGCGGACGTTGGCCTGGGTGGAAGACAACCGGCGCAAGGTGGACCAGATGAGCGGAGGCAAGCTCGCCTACATCCATCTGCCGGACACCGGCAACGGCGGATATACCTATTTCAATCGCTACTATTTCGCGCAGACCGATAAACAAGGCGCGGTCGTGGACGAACGCTACAACCGCGGCGGGCTGGCGGCCGATTACGTCATCGATCACTTGCGCCGGCCGGTGTGGAACTATTGGAGCCCGCGCGACGGCGAGATTTACACCACGCCTGGCAAGATTATCGTGGGTCCCAAGGTGATGCTGGCCAACGAATGGTCGGGTTCCGGCGGCGACATGCTGCCGTGGCTCTTTAAGAGCGCCAAGCTGGGACCGCTGGTGGGTAAGCGGACATGGGGCGGGCTGGTCGGCATCGGCGGTTATCCGGAGTTGATCGACGGCGGCACGGTGACGGCGCCGCATTTTGGCTTCTTCTCTCCCGCCGGCAAGTGGGAAGTCGAGAATCACGGAACCGACCCCGACTATGACGTCGAGCTCGATCCCAAGGCGTGGCGCGCCGGGCGGGATACACAGTTGGAGAAAGCGGTGGAACTGGCCATGGCCGATTTGAAGAAGAACCAGGTGGCGGAGCCGCATCGGCCGGCGTTTCCGAACTACCACAAAGGAACGGCGCTGGGCGTGTCGGCCGGGCGGTGAGCCTCACCGCGGATCTGGCTGGGTTGTTCACATGCCGGTCCAGGGCATGGAATGCGAACCGCAAGGACAAACTTCTGGCGGGCCAGAGCAATATTCGCCAGGCGGCTATGAGGCGTCCTATGGCGTTGCCTGGGAATGCTACTAAGCGGGTGCGGAAATTTAAGTGGAGGATAGGACCAATGCAAAAACGCAAACTTGGGAAGAGTAACTTGGAAGTTTCGGCCATCGGGCTCGGCTGCATGGGCATGAGCTTCGGCTACGGTCCAGCCGCCGACAAGCAGGAGATGATCTCGGTCCTCCGGGCAGCGGTCGAACGCGGCGTCACGTTCTTCGATACCGCTCAAGTCTATGGCCCGTTCGCGAACGAGGAACTCGTGGGCGAAGCCCTCGCTCCGTTCCGTGGGCAGGTGGTGATCGCGACGAAGTTCGGGTTCAAATTCGAACTCAATGGCGCGCCGCGTTCCGTGGGTCTGGACAGCCGGCCGGAGTACATCAAGCAGGGCGTGGAGGGCTCGCTGAAGAGACTCCGGATCGACGCGATCGATCTCTTTTATCAGCATCGCGTTGACCCGGAGGCGCCCATCGAAGACGTGGCGGGAGCAGTGAAGGAGCTGATTCAGCAAGGCAAGGTAAAGCACTTCGGCATGTCTGAAGCGGCAGCGCAGACCATCCGCCGGGCGCATGCCGTTCAGCCAGTTACGGCGATTCAAAGCGAATACTCGCTGTGGTGGAAACGCCCGGAAGCCGAAGTACTACCTACGCTCGAGGAACTCGGAATCGGCTTTGTTCCTTACAGTCCTCTTGGTAAGGGCTTCCTTACGGGGAAGATTACCGAAGATACTTCGTTCGCGAGCACCGACCTGCGGAGCCGTATCCCCCGCTTTACACCTGACGCGCGCAAAGCGAACCAGGCCCTGGTCGATCTGCTTGGCGCCATCGCAGAGCGGAAAAAGGCGACACCCGCTCAGATCGCGCTGGCCTGGCTGCTTGCACAGAAGCCATGGATCGTGCCAATTCCAGGCACCACCAAGCTGGCGCGCGTCGAGGAGAATATCGGAGCAGCCGACATAGAGCTTACTCCGGATGATCTCCGCGAGATCGATAGCGCCGCCTCGGGGATCACCGTGCAAGGCGCCCGGTACCCCGAGGAGTTGGAGCGAATGACGTATCGCTAGAGTGAGTTCAATGACCACATGGCCGAAAGACGAACTGCGCAAGATCGCTGAGGCCGATGACTTGCACGTTGCACCGTTCCGTGAGGACGCGATGACGTACGGCACCCCGACGTGGATCTGGTCCGTGGCGGTGGATGACGCTCTTTACGTGCGCGGTTACAACGGGCGGGACTCTCGCTGGTATCAGGCCGCGGTGCGGCAGAAGGCGGGGCGGGTCGTCGCCGCCGGCATGACCAAGGAGGTCTCGTTTGAGCCAGTGGAAGGACCGATCAATGACCGCATCGACGACGCCTACCGGTCGAAGTACCAGGGCAGTCCGTACCTCCATCCGATGATCGGCGCACGGGCGCGCTCGGCGACGGTGAAGATAATGCCGCGCGAGGCCAGTTGAGAGCTTGTGCAGGGCGCCAGTGTCACATTCGAGCACACGGGCATGGCGCGCCGCGCCGAGCACCGCGATGACGCACGTCGCAACACCGGAAGGGCCAGATAGCAGGCTCTCTCGTTCCTTTTCGTGGCCGGGGAACGCCGTCATCGATGCCCTGTTCCAGCTTGCTACGATAAGGCCCTGATGCAGACTGACCCAACTAAATTGCGAACTTTCGCGGCGGGCTATACGGCAGCTTGGTGTAGCCTGGACCCCGCGAAGGTGGCCGCGTTCTTTTCACCGGGCGCATCGTTCACCGTCAACAATGGGGCTCCCGCGGTGGGGCGGAGGGAAATCACAGAGTTGGCTCAATCGTTCATGACTACGTTCCCGGATCTCCGGGTGGTGATGGACGACGTGCGTGTTCAGGCAGACTGTGCTGAGTACCACTGGACGCTGATCGGCGCCAATACCGGGCCGGGAGGGAGCGGGCATCGGGTTCGCATCAGCGGATTCGAGCGTTGGCAGATTGGAACCGATGGACTCATCGCCGCCTCCCAGGGCCAGTTCGACGCCGCTGATTATCGGCGCCAGTTGGAGCACGGTGTGCAGGAAGCACAATAGAAGCCGCGGTGCTCACCTGGCTGACTAGGCCCGCATGAGAGACTAGGACCCAATGCGCGAATCGCCTGGCAAACAGCGTCATCGGGTTCTGGGCCTGCTGGTCCTTCTTTTTACGATTACTTACCTCGACCGGGTGTGTATCTCCGTGGCAGGCCCTCGAATTCAACAGGACCTGCACATCGATCCGATCGGTTGGGGCTGGGTGACCGGAGCGTTCACGCTCGGCTACTGCTTTTTTGAAATTCCCACAGGCATTTTGGGAGATCGCACGGGGCCCAGACGCGTTCTCACTCGAATCGTTGTTTGGTGGTCGGCCTTCACCGCGCTCACAGGGATGATGACTGGCTACTATCCTCTCGTTTTTGCCCGATTTCTGTTCGGAGCGGGAGAAGCGGGCGTATTTCCCAACTCTTCGGTGGTCGTTTCGCGTTGGTTCCCTCCCTCGCAGCGCGCCACCATCTCCGGCGTCACACTGATGGCGAGCCAGCTTGGCGGCGGCCTTGCTCCGCTGTTGGTCGTGCCCATCCAGATGCGCTACGGATGGCGCGCCTCGTTCTACGTGTTCGGCGTGCTCGGTGTGATGTGGGCAATTGCCTGGTACACCTGGTTCCGCGATTCGCCGGAGGCCAAGCCGGGAAATGCGCCGCCGCCGGCCGGCCACTTACCGGGCTTCCCCTGGCGGCTGGCGCTCCGAAACACGAGCGTGCTCGCCATAATCGGCGCCGCATTTTGCTACGTGTATGTGTATAACTTCTTTCAAACCTGGTTGCACACGTTTCTGGTAAAAGGCCGCGGCTTCAGCGAGGGAACCTTGTGGCTTTCCGCGCTGCCCTACGTGGTGGCGGCGTGCGCGAACTTAACCGGCGGGGCGGTCAGCGACGCGCTGGTTCGGAGGCTCGGTCGAAAGAGAGGACGGCGAACGCTGGGCGCAGCCGCACTGGCGTCGGCCAGTCTTCTTACCGTTGCGGCCATGAGCACGCGGCAACCAGTCTTGACCTTGATTCTACTGGCGCTCGTGTATGGCGCGATCACCTTCCAGCAATCCGGAGTCTTTGGCGTTTGCCTGGATATCGGTCGGGAGTATGCGGGGTCCATGGTGGGCCTGATGAACACCTCGGCGCAAGTGGGCGGCCTGTTGGGCTCGGTCTTATACGGCTACATCGTGGAGCGATCCGGCAGCTATGACGCGCCTTTCATCCCCATGGCCGCGATCCTGTTTTTGGGCGCGCTTCTCTGGCTGAAGATCGACGCCTCAGAGCAGTTAGGCGCAAAATCTTAGGGCCGCTCCGGTAACTGTCCCGGTTTGAGGGGAGTTGGTCCAGCTTAGTACACCGTTTCATAAGTAAGAAGACTTTTTCCGGTCCCCTCACTTACGTTCGGGGCTAGGCTACTTCCAGACCGCTCCCTGACGGTCGCGGCTCAGTCACGCCTTCCGAGCCGCGACCGTCAGGGAGCGGTTGAATTGGTTGTTTCACGACGGGTCCTTAGCCTGCGAAGCGTGCGCCGGCACGATAGTGGTCGAAGAACGGCCCTTCGAAGCGGATGCCGTCCGAAGGCTCAACCGGGAACAACGCAACGATATTGGAATGACCCAGAGCGGCAACGGAATGCCTCGCGTTGGAATCGGGGCAGGCGGCCGGGATCCTGAGCCATCTCCGAAAGCAGGACTTTGAGCGCGGCATCGTGGGCCAAGTTTGCGATCGGTAGCCCGGTTCATCTTCTAGCCGTGTGCATCACCCGATCCCGATCTTCTTCCTTCATCCCTTGGTGTGGCTATAATCTGAGGTGTGGCGTTCCTGGTTGATGAGGCATATCTGCCCGCAATCCTGACCGTCGGTCCGATGACCGACGAAGCGTTTGCCCAACTCTGCGCCGAGCATCCCGACCTGAACTTTGAACTGTCCGCCCGCGGTGAACTCATCATCATGCCGCCGACCTACACCTGGACCGGAGCGCGGAACAACGAGATTAGCGCTCAACTCCGCAACTGGGCCCGCCAGGACAAGCGAGGCGTTGCGTTCGATTCGTCCACCGGATGGCTGCTGCCGACCGGAGCCCGCCGGTCTCCCGATGCCGCGTGGATTTTCAAACAGCGGATCAAGGATCTCGATCCGGCAGACTTTAGCCGCTACTGGCCCGTATGCCCCGACTTCGTGATTGAACTCCGGTCGCAATTTGACCGGGTTCGCCTGCTCCGGGAGAAGATGGACGAATGGCTCGCCAATGGCGCACGCCTGGGATGGCTGATTGATCCGGAGGTCCGAACCGTGGAGATCTTCCGTCCCGGAAACGAGGC
>DATFZA010000751.1:0-3779 GCA_035314765.1 Bryobacteraceae bacterium | reverse complement strand
AGCGCAGAATATGGCTTTGGTACGCAGGCCTACGCGAACTTCGTCTTCGATAATCCGTCCTGGGATTATCACACTTTTAAACTCCCCGTAGATTTGAAGCGGGCGGAGGAAAGAGCGGGAAAGGCCCTCGACGCCACCGATCCCAACCTCAGCGCGTTTCGCGGCCGCGGTGGAAAACTGATCCTCTATCACGGCTGGAGCGACGCCGCCATTCCTCCCGCGAACACGATTCAATATTATGAGTCCGTCATGGCCAAGATGGGAGCGGAGAAAACCGAATCCTTTACGCGCTGGTTCATGGTGCCCGGAATGCAGCACTGCGGGGGTGGTCCCGGACCAAATATCTTCGGCGAGGGCGACGGAGCGCGCAGCGATGCCGAGCACGATATCTACGCCGCGCTCGAACGCTGGGTGGAACAGGGCATCGCCCCCGCCAAAATCATCGCTACGAAATACAAATTCGACCAAAATCCCAAGAGCGGCGTCGTCCGCACCCGTCCGCTGTGCCCCTATCCACAAACCGCCAAATACTCCGGAAATGGCAGCATAGACGATGCGGCGAACTTCGTTTGCGCCAAGTAAACAGGTTAGGCGAATCGGGAAAAAGCATGACTCCAGTACTAAAGCTCGCTTGACATCGCCCACCTGAGGCGTCAGACTTTTAACAGCTACCTCGTTGGAGAACCTAAGGCTAGCATTGTCATCACTATGCTGCGGGAGTAGAGGGTTGATCAAGAGAATCCTATTGGCTGCTTTGGTGTTTTCGTCCGCGCTCTTGGCGCAGTCCGATCAGCAGGCGGACCAGAAGGATAAGGATCAAGAAGAGTACGACGGACCTTCTATCCTAACCAGGGATAAGAGTTCCATCGGCGAGCGCGGCGGGAAATTGATCGATTTCCGCTACTACGTTGATATTCAAGGTGTTTATGACTCCGGGTTTGCGCCTTACGTGGCCTCTACTACAGCCGGCCCAAGCGAGAACACTGGCGGCCCCGGTACGTCGATCAGTTGGGGGGTCATCGGAACTCGACTCTGGAAGCGCGATCGGCTTTCGCTCGAGTACCACGGGGACTACACCGATTATCAGAACTATACCAGCGGGAACAATGAGTTCCTCAATCTCCACTACTCCCGAATTCTGCAGCGGCGCCTGACTCTGGACATACGTGAGAACGCCGGAACTACTTATCAGGCGAACGGGTACTATCGCTTTGCGCCTCTGACCTCTGCCGACCAGATTGCGGTGCCGGTCAACGACCTTTTTGACATTCGCACAAAGTTCCTGGACACCCGCGCCGATATCACTTGGCAAAAAACTCTCCGCCTCTCGTTTAGCGCTGGTGGAACGGGCTTCCTCATTCGCCGCGAGCAATACGCCATTCCGGGAACAAATGGATACGATGCCCACGGATCGATTGCCTACCGCGTGAAAAGAACACAGACGGTCTCGGTCAATTACAGTCACGACTGGTTTACTTTTCAACGCGAGTACGGCCATTCCCAGTTCGATAGCGTTCAGCTAGGCTATAACATCGATTTCGGGCATCATTGGGCATTCCAAGCTGGCGTGGGCGGCTCCATCGTCCGTGTCTTGGGTCTGGAGGTCATTCCGGCCGATCCGGTGGTCACCGCCGTTCTCGGGATCACCAGCGTTTCCGTTGTCTCCAACCGGACTTACGAGGCGCCGAAGTTTTCTGGCGGCCTGACCAAGAAATTTGAGCGCTCCTCTGCCTCCTTGAACTACATTCAGGACATCAGTCCCGGAAATGGCGTTTACCTCACTTCCCGTCAGAGCGCCGGCTCGGCTTCTTATTCGTATGTGGGAATTTCCAAAATGTCGATCGGCGCCAACGCGATCTACAGCACACTCTCCTCCTTCGGGCAGCAGAATCTCGGTCAATATCACAATATAGGGGCTGGTTTGGGAGTTACCTATCGCATTGGCCGCGACATGCACATGACGTTCCGCTACGACTTCCGTCACTACACCACTGGGGCGGCTTTAACGGCCTCTGGGGCCGTCATACCACCTCAGGACGAACACCGCGTGTCGCTCGGTTTCGGCTATAGTCCAGGCGATCGTCCTATCGCGATCTGGTAAAGTGCGTGAACGCTGGAAGAATTCTTCTGGTCGATGACGAACCGCAACTGCTCTCGCTCTTGCAACGTTACTTAGTTCGCATGGGCTTCGCGGTCGAAGCTTATCGGGAGGGATTCGATGCCCGCCGGGTCTTCGATGAGGACTCTTCCGCGTACGATCTCATCGTCGCCGACCTCGGTTTAGCGGATCTCCCCGGAGATCAACTGCTCGTCCACTCGCTTTCGCGAAGCGCTCCGCTCCGGGGAATCCTTTGTAGCGGCTCGCCGTATGAGATCAGCCAGTTTCCTCCGGAGATTCAGCCCCGCGTTGCTTTCCTGCAGAAGCCGTTCTCCCCGCAGATGCTGGCGAGAACCATTCACGATCTGCCGTGACGCGGATGGGGAAGACCCCTGGCGCCAGGCCTGACAGCACGGATTTGAGAACTGCGGCGGGTCGGTAACCGAGTTCTGACCGTCAAGTCCACCACCGTCTACTGCACCGGAACATTCACGGCCAGAGACGTAACGCCGCCGATGGTTACCGTGATCGGATAAGTGCCCGGACTTAGTCCCGCGGGCACGCTGACGTTGATCTGGTTCAGACCTGCAAATCCGGGCGCCAGTCCACTAAAAGACACGGGTGCGTTCTGCCCTCCAATGCTCACTGTTGGCGTTGCTTGCGTCATGGCCAGTGGGGATCCCGGCGCAGGCACGCCGCTAGCGGGCTGATTGTTTACCGGTCCCAGGCCGTTGGCGAATAGCTGCAGCACCTGTCCATGCGTCGCCGGATGACTGGCTGTGATTTGAACGTAGTTGCCATCGAGCGCGGATACGATCCCGTTCGCCGAATAAAACGCCGGCGAATAGGTAGCCAAGGGAACCGTCACCACGTTGCCAAAAGAGAACTGGTCGATGGTCACTTTCACCTGCACCGATGTCTGGCCTTGCAACTCCCAAGGCACCTGCACATTCACCTGGGTCGGGCTCTCGTAAATCAGATAGCCCGGCGCGCTAATGCTGGCCGAGGGCGTGTCGAAACTCACCGTAACCTGATTGATCACCAACGGAAGCATCGCGCTGGTCGTATTTCCGGTCACGCCGGGATCGGCCAGATTACTTCCGTAAATCGATACGTAAGAACCAGCCGCGATGGGCGCCATATTGCTCGCCGCATTGACCACACCGCCCGCTGATATGACCGGTTGCGGGCGAATATAAAAACTGATCTGAGCTTGGTCGCCCGTCGCCGCGGCTATATTCAGGTTCGGTTGCCCCACTGACCCCAACACCACATCCACCCACGCCACGCCATTGGCATCGGTTGGACAGGTCACCGTAGAGCCCGACGTGCTACAGGCAGGCGATCCGGCAACGCTGTTCAGCGTTAAGGAGCCCCCTCCGGAAGTGTCCACTTGAAACATGACCGGAGAACCCTGCACCGCGACTCCGTATTGGTCGATCACCTTGAAATTCAAAGCGCCTTCATCAGTACCGGGAGTGCCGTCGACAAACCCGCTGTTCAGCGAGATGAAGTCGTTTGCGACGCCGTCGCCTTTCAAGAACAGATACGGAATGTGTAAGAGAACACCGTTCCCGGTGAGGTCGATCCGTCCGTCGTAAGAGCCCGCGCTAGGAGCGCTCGCCAGCGAAACAGAGAGAGTGCCGGACGCGCCCGGCGCCAACGTGACGCTCATCGGACT